>CAYLNV010000133.1:0-3735 GCA_964385085.1 uncultured Oscillospiraceae bacterium | reverse complement strand
GTTTATAACAATCCCTATGTGGCAGAGCTGGTACATCGCTCCGCAGAAAAAGTGGTCGGGGCAGAAAATGTGAAGTTAAAGCCCCGCAGATACGGCTCTGAGGACTTTTCTCTGTTCGGGCAGGTGATCCCGGCGGTTATGTTCCGTCTGGGTGTTGGCAACAAAGAAAAGGGTATCGTCAGCAAGCTCCATTACCGGGACTTTATGCTGGATGAGGATGCTCTCCAGATCGGCGCAAAGACCTTGGTTCAGTTTGTAGTAGACAATCAAAGTGGGATTGATTGTAAAAAAGCAAAAGAAACGGACGAACGCAAAATTATCACATAACAAAACGGGAGGAGACTATTATGAAGCAATTTTCTAAACGGATCACAGCAATTACCCTGTTACTGTGCCTGATGGCGACCTTTGTTGTGCCTGCCACCTTTGCCGATACAGCGGCAGAGGGGAACACAATGGAGGAGATCTACGATATGGTCGTTGCAGATCACGAAAATGCAACGATTCAAAAAATAGGCAACAAGCAAAATATTTTGACCAGTTCCTGTAGCTGCAAGTGCGGCAAAACGGGAATGGAACACCTTGCGGAGCTTTACGAAGCAGAAACCCTGAACTGGTCAGTGCTCGCTACCACCGATGCGAAGCTGACCTATCGCAATGACGTAAATAACTATCTGCGGCTTAGCACAAAGGATTCCTGGACAGCGTTTAAGATCCGGGTGCCCCAGAGCGGTAATTTTGTGCTGACCAATCAGATCGACGCATCCTATAACACCGGCAAGAAAGCGACAGTGTATGCGTTCCCTGCCAGCGAGCTGGATGCCGATCTGGAGCTGAGCGCGGCTGTGGAAGCACAGATGACAGACACCAACAAGCTCGGAGAAAAAACCTATGACAGCACCGGTTTGATGACCTTTGCAGAAAAGGCTTATACTGCCGGGGAGTATGTGCTTGTATTCAAGGTGACCGGCTCGATCTACCTGGCTGAGCTTGCCTTGACCGGTGAGGTGGAGCAGACCGTCGAGACTTCCACTGCAGCTACAGAAGCAGTTATCTCCGACCAGATCTTCAACATTGCTGTCTATGAAGATCCCACCTATGCACCGATCTTTACCAACAACGGAACACTGATAGACAGAACCTATGAAAAGGCATGTTATGACTGCGGAAAGACCATTAAAAAATGCCTGGCAAGTCATTATTCCGATCTGAACTGGAAATTAGAAGGCACATCCTTTGGGGAGCTGTCCTTCCTGGCAGGAACCTATGCTGAGGACGGCGCTGGTGGTTTGCGTATGCGTAACGGTGCAACCGCTACCGGCAACTGGACTGCTTTCCGCGTAAATGTGCTGCAGCCTGCCACTTATACAGTTTCTATCGCCAAAGATTATAGTTATGCCTATACGGCAGATATGTACATTTTCCCGGCAGAGGCAGAGGCTATGTCCGATGAAAGCCTGATTGCTGGCATGATCGATGCCAACAAGGTCGGCGATATTAACATCAAAAAGGCGGGTAAGTCCTGCGAGGTTGGCAGTTGGACCTTTGAAAATGCCGGTGAGTATATCGTTGTACTGAAAAACACCGGGACCGCTGAGCGGATCTACATCAATCAGATCACACTGACAAACGGCACCACAGAAGCACCTACCTTGCCCGGTGAGACGACCACTGCGCCCGAGGAGACCACTGCGCCCGGTGAGACGACCACTGCGCCCGGTGAGACGACCACTGCGCCCGAGGAGACCACTGCGCCCGAGGAGACCACTGTGCCCGAGGAGACCACTGTGCCTGAGGAGACCGAACCCGGTCAGCGCTTCCACATTGCCCTCTATGAGGACGAGAAGTATGCACCAATGTTCCTCAAGAACGGTGAGGTGGCCAATAAAACCTATACAGCAGCCTGCGGCCACTGCGGCAAGAATATTAAAAATTGTATCTTAAGCCAGAATGCCGACCTGAACTGGTATATGGAAGGCACTTCCTTTAAGGAAATCACCTTCCTGGCATCCGATGCGGTCAATAAGTCCTCTGGCGGCGGCCTGCGCTTGCGCTACAATAAAATCAGCGGTGAAGAGCAGACTGGCGACTGGGTGGCATTCCGTGTGAATGTTAAGGAAGCTGGTACATTCGACGTAACTGTCAAGAAGGACTATAAAATCGCTTACAATGCTGATATGTTTATTTTCCCTGCAGAGGCAGAGGCTATGTCCGACGAAAGCCTGATTGCTGGCATGATCGATGCCAACAAGGTTGGCGCAATGAAATTCTCCAGCTCCACTAAGGAGTATAAAGTAGGCCAGTGGAACTTTGCCACCGCCGGCGAATACATCATTGTGCTGAAAAACACCGGTGAGTCCAAGCGTATCTACGTAAATGAGATATTCCTGGGTATTCCCGGCGAGGAAGAGCCGGATACCACCTGCGGCAATTCCTATACCGAAGGCTTGTATAATTTCGCCCTGTATACCGAAGAATCCCGCAAGGCATCCTTCTATAAGAACGGAGAGATCGCGGACCTGATCTATACGAATAAGTGTGCGACCTGTAGTCAAACCCTTCGTACTTGCCTGAAGCATCAATACGAAACGAATAACCTGAACTGGGTGCTGGAGGGCACCACCTACGGCGAAGTGCGTATCCTGGCGGCAACCGCAGCAAAAAGCGGCTACGGCGGCCTGCGCCTGCGTTTTGATACCGATGAAAACGGTAAGATCATTTATGTTACCGATGAAAATGGAAAGAAATCCGAGCAGGAATCGCCAGGTAACTGGGCAGCCTTCCGTGTAAGGGTGGCAAATGCCGGTACTTACACCGTTACTGTGGGTAAGGATTACAATGCTGTCTGCAACACAAATGTTTATATTTTCCCCGCAGCGGCGAATACAATGACCAAAAGCGAGCTGGCTGCTGCGATCACAAGTGAAAATCTTGTGGGCGCGTCGCGGATCGCCAAATCCGGTACTTCCTGCGAGGTAGGCAACTGGACCTTTGAGAAAGCCGGCGAGTATATCATCCTGCTGAAGGCCACAGGCTCAACCACCCGTATGTATCTCAATACGATCACTTTGACCGAGCCTGTGCCGGATCAGCCGATCCCGGCATCAAAGGAAAAACTCTATGATTTCAATCTTCCTGCAATGGATGAGCTGTTATACGGAAGTGGTTTGACCGGCCGTTACAACAATAACAGGGCAGTCCGTGTGGACGATATGATCGAGAAGATGTACAAGGCCGATCAGATCCAGTGGAAGTATGAAAACAAGAGCGCAGAAATGAATATCAACAGCTTCAAATTTGTTGACGACAGCCTGCGCTTTAAGAGCAAGACCAATGTCCGGGATCTGGAAAACCAGTGGATCTCTTTCCGAATCGAAAATCCCGGAACGGATACTTATGATGTCCGTCTGGTAAGCACCGGCGCAAGCAAGGCTTGTGTTAACATCTATCTGATCCCCACTCTCTCTGACTTTACCATGACCAGAGCGGAGATCCAGGCAGGTATGACTAAAGAAAATCTGCTGATCAAGGGTGCGATCATCGATGACAAGGGCACCTTCTACTTGGGTGAGTATACCTTCGGTATGCAGGAAGAGTATGTGCTTGTGTTTGAGTATACAAAGGGCACGTACCTGTACCTTGGTGAAGTGAAGATGACCCAGGACGGCGTTTTGGCGGATACCGAGATCAAGAAGCAGAAGGTCTATAACGGCACAGTCTATGACTTTGATATGG
>CAYLNV010000132.1:0-3746 GCA_964385085.1 uncultured Oscillospiraceae bacterium | reverse complement strand
CACAGGAAGATCTTTTGGCCCGGGTGGCGGCGCTTGGTGTGGGTCAGCGCGCCCAAATTGCCGAAGACCCGCTGTTCTGCGTGTTCCCGGATAGCACAGGTGTTCATGATCACAACATCTGCACCCTCAGCGGAATCGGTGATATTATAACCGCTTTCGATCAGCAGACCGCGGATCCGTTCAGAATCTGCTTCATTCTGCTGACAGCCGTAGGTTTCCACATAGGCAAGAGGAGTGGTGCAGCGATCATGCCAGTACTGTTTTATTTGTTCACAGAAGCAAAGCTGCTGGTTTAATGCTTCTGTGGAAATGACGGTAGTTTTGGTACTCATGGGCTTGCTCCTTGATATATACGAATTCAATATATTATACTACCATTTTTAGCGCTTGTTTGCAAGTATCAGGAACAGGAAAATTGTTTAAAATTGTTTAAATATATGGTTCTTGCATTTATTGAAAAAACATGGTACACTAACAAGCGATACCGTCCCTGCACAGCAGGGGGAAAGAGGCGATATGAATGAAATGTAAATTTTGCGGCTCAGAGTTGGACCGGAATGTGGAAATTTGTCCGGAGTGCGGTTTGGAAGTAGAACCGGATCAAACGGGCAAGAAGAGATCCGGCTGGAAGATCGCACTGGCGATCGTTGCAGGACTGATCCTGCTGGCTGGTCTTGCTGCTGCGGTCTTGTACGGCATGGGGATCTTGCCTGTTGAGCAAAAGGAAAACAATGTTTCTTACAAGGACAGCTATACAGTGGACGATAAGACGGCACAGCAGAAAGAGAATGTTGTGATCGCAACTGCCGGTGATAAGAAGCTGGATAACGGCATGTTCCAGTTTTACTATGCCTTGGAAGTGATGGACTTCCTGAACAATAACAGCTATTACCTCAGCTACTATGGTCTGGATTACACCCAGCCGCTGGATCAGCAGTATGTTGCGGATGGAGAGGATATCACCTGGCAGCAAATGTTCATCGACAGCGCCATCAACGACTGGTACAGCTACGCACTGATGAATATGATGGCAGAGCAAGCCGGCTATACCATCAGTGAGGAAATGCAGAATAATATCGATACCCTGGCCCAGCAACTGGAAGATCTGGCAACAAGCAATAGTTTTGCTTCTGCACAGGAAATGATCGAAACAGATTTCGGCGCCGGTTATAATGCGGAGAATTATATCCGCTATTTGACAGAGCGCTATACCGCTGTGGATTATGTTTCCTATCTGTATGAAACCTTAGCACCTACGCAGGAAGAGCTGGAGACCTACTTTACAGAAAATGAGGACACCCTGGCAGAAAGCGGAATTACGAAGGATGCGGGTTACTACGGCAGTGTCCGCCACATTCTGATCCAGCCTGAAAACGGCACAACAGACGAGGAAGGTTATACGACCTACTCTGAAGAAGACTGGGCAGCCTGTCAGGCTGAGGCACAGGCGATCCTTGACGAGTGGCTGAATGGAGACGCAACGGAGGATACATTTGCAGCGCTGGCAAATCTGTATTCCGAGGATACCGGCTCCAACACCAACGGTGGTCTGTATACAGAAGTAACCGAAGGCCAAATGGTAGATGAGTTTGACTACTGGCTGTTCTATGGGGAGCATGAATACGGTGATTACGGCCTGATCCGTACCACCTACGGCTACCACCTGATGTTCTTCGTGGGTCTGGATGAGATCTGGTCCGTAGAGACGGAGAATCTGATCATTAGCGAAAAGATCGAACAGATCGCCCTTGATGCGGAAGCGCTTTGGCCCATCGAAAAAGAATACAAGAAGATCGTTCTGAGCGAGCTTTCCCTGTAACCGAATAATTGGAGGTGTCTCAAGTCGAGACACCTCCAATTTTACGCGATTTTTATTTATCCGGGTGCGTACACTGATGTGGCGATCTCCCGGTACGGTCATTGCAGGGCAGCGCTCCCACTGCAGACAAGCTGCAGCTATTCAGGTATCCGCCTCCGGCTTTTGAAAGGGAAGCGTGCGGAAGATCTCAGTTGTAATGGCTTTGTATTCGCTCAGATCTGTTGTTTTGCGCAGGCGCTTTGCCAGTTTTTCAGAGCCGACAAAATTTCCTGCCAGAAGACCCCAATGCTCCTTCAGCCGGAACATGGCATTGCGAGAGCCACCAAAGGCGATGAGATATTCTTCCAGCAGCTCATTGTAAAAGGCCTCCAGCGCCTTGATGTCCGTTCCGTCCGGTGTTACCATACCCGGGTCAGCCAGCAGACCTCTGCCGATCATAACCCCATCGATCTGAGGGAATTTCTGACTGAAACGGTCCACATCGGAAGAAGATCGCAGATCACCGTTGTAGCACAGCCTTACCCGGCTGTTCTCCACAGCATAAGAAAATGCTTCCATATCAGGTTCTCCGCTGTAAAAGGCACTGCGTACCCGGGGATGAACAGTCAATTCCTTAACGGGATACCGGTTGAATATATCAAGGAGTGCAGGAAATTCCTCCGGTGATTCAAAGCCGATCCGCGTCTTTATGGAAATATCCAACGGTCTGCAGCGGAAGATCTCATCCAGGAACTTGTTTAAGCCGTCTGTATCCCGGAGCATACCGGCACCCTTTCCCTTGGCGGTTACCGTACCGGAGGGGCAGCCCAGATTCAGGTTGACTTCCTGATAACCCAGGTTACGGCATTGCTGCGCCATCCAGATAAAATCCTCCGGAACTTTCGTCAAAAGCTGGGGGATCACGCACGCACCGATCGAATCAGCCGGCGGCAGCTCCCGGGCCTCCTTCGGGGTCAGAGCCCTGTGGACCGTAGGGGAGAAGAAGGGAGTGTAGTAGCGGTCTATACCGGGGAAATATTTATGGTGCAGGCGGCGGAAAATGCTGTCCGTCAAGCCCTCCATAGGCGCAAAATAATATTGCATAATATGTTCTCCAAAGGAAAGGGTACGCTGGCGCGTACCCTTTTTAATATCAGATCTCCATAATAACAGGCAGGATCATGGGATTCCGCTTTGTGGTCTTGAACAGATAACCGCTCAGATCGTTTTTGATGGCGGTCTTGATAGCGGTCCAATCCCGGATGCGCTTCCGGCTGCAGCGGTCGATGGCCTCTGTTGCCACCTGACGCAGCTCCTCCATCAGCTCCTCAGATTCCTTTACATAAATGAAGCCTCTTGTGATGATATCCGGTCCGGTGATGATCGCACCGTCCTGGGTGGAGATGCTTACGCACACAACGATCATGCCATCCTGTGCCAGATGCTTTCTGTCCCGCAGGACCACAGCGCCCACATCACCGACACCCGTGCCATCCACAAAGACCTTGCCTGCAGGCACAGAATCATTAATTTTACAGGATCTTCCGGTCAGCTCGATCACATTGCCGATGTCTGCGATCCGCACATTCTTCGCTGGTGTACCCATCTGCGTTGCCAGCTTACCGTGGATCTGCAAATGGCGCTGCTCACCGTGGACAGGAATAAAGAATTTCGGCTTGCACAGGGCATGAACGATCTTCAATTCCTCCTGACAGGCATGTCCGGAAACGTGCAGACCTTCGCTCTTTTCATACACCACGTCTGCACCCTTGCGGTACAGCTCGTTGATGATCTTGGAAACAGCCTTTTCGTTGCCGGGGATGGCAGAAGCGGAAATGATGATCCGATCTCCGGCTACGATGTCAACCTGCTTGTGGGTGGAGAAGGCCATACGGTACAAAGCAGACATATTCTCACCCTGAGAGCCGGTGGAAACAATAACGATCTT
>CAYLNV010000131.1:0-3765 GCA_964385085.1 uncultured Oscillospiraceae bacterium | reverse complement strand
AGCGGCCTCTCACGCCGTTAACATCGGTTCGAATCCGGTACGGGTCACCAAAGATATTAGAGCATAAAAGCTTTGATATAATATAGTTCGTGTTGATTGTCATGTGGGTCCACCTGTTCCCATCCCGAACACAGAAGTTAAGCACATGTACGCCGACAATACTTGGCGGGTGACTGCCCGGGAAGATAGGTAACGCGAACACAAGAACCTCACTGCTTCGGTAGTGAGGTTTTTTGCTATATATACGAAAATTAAAGGTTAATTTTTATATAATATTAAAAAAATAGTACTTTCGTTTTTGATTTGGGTATGCTATAATATCATGAGCGGTACTGTGTGAATGTACCCACCACAGAATACATTTGTTACCATGCAGGCCAAATGGCCGAAGCAATGGAGGGAATACTATGGCTGAAAAGAAAAAGAAAAGGAATAGCGTCCCCCGGCAGAACTGGAATCCGCATTGGGTTTTGGAGCTGATATACCGGGTGTGGAGAGTGCTGTTTGCTGCGTTTAAGATCGCTTGCGGTGCAGCAGCAACGGTACTCTTGATCGGTATTGTCTGCTGTTTTGTGTTTGTGGGTGTCTTGGGCGACTATCTTCAGGAGGACATCCTGCCGTTGGCAAACATTGATCTGGACAGCTATGAATATGAGCAGAATTCCTACCTGTACTATGTGGATTCCGATGGTCAGATTCAGGAATACCAGAAAATCTTTGCTGAGACCAGCAGCACATGGGTCAATTATGAGGACATTCCGCAGAATCTGATCAATGCTGCGATCGCCATCGAGGACCACCGCTTCCACGAGCATCAGGGTGTGGACTGGATCACGACGGTCAAAGCCACAGCCAGAATGTTCTTTGGAGATTCCTCTGTTGGTGGTTCCAGTATTACCCAGCAGTTGATCAAAAACCTTCTGCTGACCGAGGATGAGAGCGCTGACGATGTTACAGTCCAACGAAAGGTTCTGGAAATTTTCCGTGCCGTTCAGATGGAAAAGAGCTATGATAAAGAAACGATCATGGAGCTGTACCTGAACTTCATCTATATGGGTCAGGGCTGCCGGGGCGTCCGGTCTGCGGCTGCCACTTATTTTGGCAAGGAGCTGGAGATGCTGTCTCTGGCTGAATGTGCCAGCCTGATCGGTATTACCAATAACCCTTCCTTGTTTGATCCCTACAGCGATGATGTCTTTACCTATAAGGGTGAAGAAATGAACGGTATGCAGCGTAACCGCTATCGCCAGATGCTGGTGCTGGGCGCGATGCTGGAATACGAAATGATCACCCAGGAGGAATATGACGAGGCAGTTGCGCAGGAGATCGTTCTGAAGAACGGGATCGACGATAAGGACCGTCTGGCAACCTGCCCCAACGAGACATGCGGCTATAAGAACACGGTGGCAAACTTTACACCTACAGAAACCGCCTATTATTGCCCTGTTTGCGGAGCGGAGACAGCGGTGGACAAGAGTGCTTCCCAGTCAACTTATAGCTGGTTTGCTGACACCGTTTTGGAGGATGTTGCCAAGCTGATGGCTGAGCAGAACGGCATGACCTGGAACTCCGCTACCAAGAGCCTGCTGATGCAGCAGATCCAGAGGGGTGGCTATCATATCTACACCACACTGGATATGGATGCTCAGAATCAGGTAGATGCGATCTACACCGACCTTTCTCAGATCCCCAGTACCCGAAGCGGCCAGCAGCTCCAGTCTGCGATCGTGCTGATCGACAACGAAACCGGTGATATTGTTGCAATGGCCGGTGGTGTAGGTCAGAAGGAAGGCTTCGATGACTGGAACCGCGCCACAGATGCGCAGCTGCAGTCCGGATCTTCCATTAAGCCGCTTAGTATTTATGCGCCTGCCTTTGAGTCGGGTACGATTACACCGGCAACGGTTATCAAGGACCTTCCCAATAATTACACCAATGGCGCATATCCTCTTAACGACAGCCGAAGCTACAGCTTCTCCCGGACCATTTACAGCGGTGTTGTATCCTCTGTCAACGCAGTGGCAGCCAATACTCTGGAAATGATCGGAATCAACTATGGCTTTGAGTTCGCAAGAGATAAGTTTGGCCTGTCCACCCTTGTGGAAAGCTATACCAACTCTGTGGGCAAGACCTTCTCTGACATCGGTCTTGGACCTTTGGCAATGGGCGCACAGACATGGGGCGTTACAGTCCGGGATATGGCCAGTGCCTTTGCTACCTTTGCAAATTCCGGTGTTTACCGTGAGGGAAGAACCTTTACAAAGGTGTATGACAGCAACGGAAATATTGTACTGGATAATGAGCAAAACAAGGTCGAGCTGCTGAGCAAAAAGACGGTAGATTATATGAATTACTGCCTGACCGGTGCTGTTAATAGCGGTACAGGTACAGCCGCAAAGATCAGCGGCATTACCACTGGCGGTAAGACCGGTACCACCAGTGATAATAAGGATAAGTGGTTCTGCGGCTTTACCGGTTACTACACCGCAGCGGTGTGGTGCGGATATGATTCTCCTGAGGTGATCTCAGGTGTATCCGGTAACCCTGCTGCCCAGTTGTTTAAAAAGGTCTTGACACCGCTGCACAGCAATAAGTCGGATGTCTCCCTTTATGACAGCAGCAAGATGGTAACGGTTACTGTGTGCCTTGACTGCGGAAAGTGGGCCACGGATGCTTGTAAGAATGATATTCGTGTTGGTCTTGTAAGCAACTTCTCCAGAACAGCCAGTGCGCGTGTATACAGCGAGGATATTACAGGCGGAAGCTGCACCTGCCATGTGGAGCTGGATTATTGCACCACAGGCAAGGGTGTTGCCAATGAGTACTGCCTGCATTTTGCCGAGGTCGATTCCTCTGTTCAGATCACAAAGAAAGCCCTGGTAAAAATGACGCAACAAACGATGGATGAGATCAACAAAGCAGCCAGATATAATCTGGGTTCAGCCTATCTGATGGATGAATATGTATACCTGATCTCCTCTGATGGCTCTGATGCTTCCTTCAAGGGCTTCGGATACGACGTCAATCAGAGTGTGGATGCACCTTATATCGTATGTACGACGCACACACAAAAGGCATGGGAAGCCTATCAGGCAGAGCAGGCTGCAAAGCCCGACGAACCCGACAACGCGGGGGATGGGTCTAGCATCTTCGATCAAATCAATAATGGCGCAGCCTGAGGCTTTCTTTGGCGCGCAATAAGGAGAAACAGATGATCTGGATTTCTGATGAATGGAAGGAATATGAGCTGCTGGATGCCACTGACGGTGAACGCCTGGAGCGCTGGGGCAAGTACCTGCTGGTCCGTCCGGACCCTCAGGTGATCTGGAGCACACCCCACGCTGATCCGGGCTGGAAGAAGTACCATGCCCGCTATGTCCGTTCATCCACCGGTGGCGGCCACTGGACAGATCATGATCTGCCTGATCGCTGGCAGATCCATTACAAGGACTACCTGACATTTAATGTAAAACCCATGAATTTCAAGCATACCGGTGTCTTTCCTGAGCAGGCTGCCAACTGGGATTTTATCCGGGATAAGGTAGCCTCTGCCGGCAGACCTGTCCGCGTACTGAATCTGTTTGCCTATTCCGGCGGCGCCACATTGGCTGCTGCTGCCGGCGGTGCAGAGGTCTACCATGTGGATGCATCCAAGGGAATGGTGGCATGGGCAAAGGAAAATGCCCAGGCATCCGGCCTTGCGGACCGTCCCATCCATTGGATCGTGGACGACTGCGGCAAGTTCATCCAGCGGGAGATCCGCCG
>CAYLNV010000130.1:0-3767 GCA_964385085.1 uncultured Oscillospiraceae bacterium | reverse complement strand
GACAACAGAAGCACCCACACCGTGAAGACCGCCGGAGACCTTATAACCGCCGCCGCCGAACTTACCGCCTGCGTGCAGAACAGTGAATACGACTTCCAGCGCAGGCTTACCGGTCTGGGGCTGGATATCCACGGGGATACCGCGGCCATCGTCCGTAACAGTAATGGAGTTGCCGGGATTGATGGTTACCGTAATATGCTTACAATAGCCGGCCAGCGCCTCATCGATGGAGTTATCCACGATCTCATACACCAGATGATGCAGACCCGATGTGGAGGTAGAGCCGATATACATACCGGGACGCTTACGGACAGCCTCCAGGCCTTCCAGCACCTGGATCTGCTCGCCGCCATATTCTTGTGTTACTTTCGTTTCTTCAGACATAAATCATACTCCTGTCTTGGTAATTGACAATTGTCAATTTTTTTTGATCTCTATGGTCTTTCCCAATTTGGTAAATCGGCCCGGTTCGCAGCAGGTGATAAATACCTGTCCGTCGGTGATCTGGTTCAGGACAAAATCCTGTCTTCCCGGGTCCAGCTCAGAAAGGACATCGTCAAGCAGCAGAACCGGATTTTCTCCGGATTCCTTTTTCATCAGCTTCCGCTGAGCCAGCTTCAAGCTGATAGCCGCAGTACGGGTCTGCCCCTGGGAGCCAAAGGCTTTCACGGAAAGACCGGACAGAGTAACATCAAAATCATCCTTGTGCGGTCCTGTTAAGCTCTGACTGGATTCCAGCTCTGCCCGATAGTGGCTTTCCAGATGATCCTGAAGCTCCTCCATTAATTGTCTCACCGAAGCAAAGGGATCCCTGACTGTGGAAACGGTCTTATATTCCAAGTGAAACTCTTCTTTTCCACCGGAAAAATGATCATGAAATACGGCTGCTTCCCTTCCCAGGCCTTCATAAAATCTTGCCCGGTAGGAGATCAGCAGCGCACCCACCTGACACAGCCTTGTATTATACTCCGGCAAAATTTCCAGCAGGGCGGGATTGTCATGGCGGTCCTTTAAAATTCTGTTTTTCTGCTCCAGGATCCGGTTATATTCCCCAAGAGCCGCTTCATAGTTCGGTCTTAGTTGACATAACGCTGTATCACCCAGCCGCCGTCGGGCGGATGCACCGGTTTTCAGCACACTCAGATCCTCCGGGCAGAACAAAACCGTCTGCAGCACACCGGAAATATCTGCGGCTGTTTTCTTTTTTATGCCGTTTCGGTAAAGCTGTCTTGGCCGGGAAGCGGGGAAAAGCACCCAGCGAAGGGTCTGGTTTCGCTCCTGTGCGTAAACCTCACCTTCTATTTCTGCAAACTCTGCGCCCAGCTTTACCAGCTCCGCACTTTTCTGGGTCCGAAAGGCCCGTCCGGAGCCAAGGTAGGATACTGCCTCCAGCAGATTTGTTTTTCCCTGTGCATTATCTCCCACGATCAGGTTCACACCGGGATCAAGATCCATTTGAAGCGCTTCATAACTGCGGAAATTCCGCAGACTTATTTTATTGAGGTTCATGGATACAGATCAGATAGGTCATTCCCATATACAAAACAGTATCACCGGGATAGAGCTTTTTTCCCCGCATGGTACAGACTTCCCCGTTTACTTTTACAAGTCCTTCCTGGATATCTGCTTTTGCCATACCGCCGGATTCCACGGCATTTGCATATTTCAGCGCCGATTCCAGCTTGATAAACTCCGTCCCGATCACCACGGGAATCTTCTCCGGTTGTTTTCTTTTCACGACTACTTTCATGGAATTTCTTCCTTATTTTATTTATTGATTTTTAATCCGTACCGGCAGGACCATATAGGCAAAATCCTGCTTTTCATCCACGGGGGTCAGCACGATGGGGCTCAGACCGTTGGTCAGCTCCAATACCACTTCCTCCGCAGGTACTGCCCGCAGTGCATCTGCCAAATACCGGACATTAAAGCCTATCTCCAGATCCTTGCCGTTACCGGCCAGACTGCAGCGGTCCTCTGCTGCACCAATGGTAGTATTGGTCCGCAGAAGCAGGACCTGATCCGAGAACACACAGCGCACCGGGCTCTTATACTTTTCAGAAACGATCAGACCCACACGCTCAATGGAGGAAGCCAGATCGTAAACATTTGCCACCAGCTTAATGGGGCAATCGGTGGGAACCACCTTTCTCCAATCCAGGAATTCACCTTCCAGCAGACGGCAGATGACAGTTGCCTCACCGATCTGATACAAAATGTGCTTGCTGCCAAGGGTAAAGGCCACATTTTCTTCTCCGTCGATAAGGATCTTTTCAACTTCCTTCAGACCCTGTGCAGGCACAACGAAGGAAAGGGTGCGGCCGGTTTCTTCTTCCGTGTGATAGGTACGGCGGGCCAGCCGGAAGCCGTCCACCGCAATGGCGGATACGGTATCATTTTCCACCTCAAACTTAATACCTGTGTGGATGGGACGTCCCTGATTTTCAGAAACGGCAAAGATCGTGCCGGTGATCAGCTCCTTCAGCGCCGTCTGAGGGATCTGGATGCTCCGGCCGGAACCTACCTCAGGCAGCTCCGGATAATCCTCAGCCGGCTCTGCGGAAATAGTAAAGGAAGCGTAGCCGGCCCGGATGGATACCTTAAAATTATCATCCACCACCACTGTTACAGGACCTTCCGGCAATCTGCGGATGATATCACCAAACAGCTTGGCAGGCAAAACACATTCGCCTGTTTCCGTAACCTCTGCTTCTATATCATAGGTAATGGCAGTTTCCATATTATAGCCGGTAAGACTCAGGCCGCTTGCGGCCTTACACAAAATACCCTCGATGGCAGACAGCGCACTTTTTTGCGCAACTGTTCTGCCGGTAATATTCAGACCGGTAACCAGCATGTTTTTTTCACAGGTAAAACGCATTTTGTAAACCCCTTTTCTGAAAAATAATAATATTTATATAAAAATAGATATTTAAAGGTAGCAGTAACAGCAGTAGTGGAAATATATGTGGAAAAGTGGACCGGAGCCTAGCGCCGCAAGGACTTTTTCTCCACAACCAAACTGTGGAGAAGGATAACTTTTCAACAGGGTCTGTGGAAGAAAATAATTATCAAAAGATATTAACAAAAATTTTTCCACATTCCACAACCACTTGTGGAAAACTATTTTTCAAGACTTGCGTTGATATTTGCATTAATGTCCCGGATGTGGTTTTCAAGATCCCGGTTGCCGCTTTTCAGAGCGCTGTCCACCTTATTGATGGAATAAAGGACCGTTGAGTGGTCCTTATTCAGCTCCTTGCCAATGTCCGGGGTGCTGAGATTTGTCAGCTTTCGGATCAGATACATAGCGACCTGCCGGGCCTCGGCTGTGCCTTTGTTCTTCAGTGTACCGCGAAGGGTGGATTCGTCAATGGAGTAGTACTTACAGACCTGACTGATGATCAAGGTGGCTGTGGGCAGGGCATTGCCCTCGCTCTTGAACATATCTGCAATGGCCCGGGTTACATTTTCCAGCGTCAGCTCCATGCTGTTCAGGTCCACATAGGCCCGCAGCTTTTTCACTGTGCCCTCGATTTGCCGCACATTGTTGGTAACATTGTTGGCAATGTAATTGCAAACATCGTCTCCCAGCTCCAGGGCAAGAGAGGTTGCCTTATTTTTGATAATGGCCATTCTGGTTTCATAATCCGGCGGCTGAATGTCCGCAAGCAGACCCCATTCAAAGCGGGTACGCAGACGGTCCTCCAGAGTAGGCATATCGCTGGGCTTCCGGTCGGAGGTCATGACGATCTGCTTATGCTCCT
>CAYLNV010000129.1:0-3781 GCA_964385085.1 uncultured Oscillospiraceae bacterium | reverse complement strand
CCGTTTGCGGTAACCCGGCGAAGTCTGCGTCCAACGAAGTGGACTTGACTTCTGCCGACCGCGGCACTTGCTTGCCCCTTCGCTTTATCTGCCGCAGGCAGCGCTCAGGCGCGCAACCATCCCGAACACAGAAGTTAAGCACATGTACGCCGACAATACTTGGCGGGCGACTGTTGCGGTACCCGGCAAAACCTGCGTCCAACGAAGTGGACTTGGTTTTGCCGACCGCTGCCACTCGCTCAGGTCGCTTGCTCTGCCGCTGGCAGCGCTCCCATCGCTCCCCCAGGAAGATAGGTAACGCGAACACATAGACCTCACTGCTTCGGCAGTGAGGTTTTTTGCACGTCATTGCGAGACCAGTCCGCAGACTGGTCGTGGCAAGCTCCTGTGATAATATTATATTTCTATGATATACAGCAGCAAAAATATTTCAGTTGACATACAAACCTGCTTGTGCTAAGGTGTCTAAAACATTGTGAAACGAGGTGCGTATCTTTGCAAAGAAAGTGTTGTTTATGGGTGATTCAATCACCAATAGCGGCAGAGATCTGGAGAAGAATCCGCGGCATTTGGGATATGGCTATCCTAATATGGTTGGCGGTGTGCTGAGTATTGATGAGCCTGGGGACTATGAATTTGTCAATCGTGGCATTGGCGGAAATCGAATCGTTGATATTTATGCCCGGATCCGTATAGATATGATCAATCTGCAGCCGGACTATATGAGCATTTTAGTTGGTATCAACGACGTATTACATGAATATGATTATCAGAATGGTGTTGATGCAGAAAAATATGAAAAGATATATGGTATGCTCATTGAGGAGCTGCTGGATGCTCTGCCCAACCTGAAGATTATGATTATGGAGCCGTTTGTTTTGCCGGGGCGCCTTACCAGCACCGATGAAGCGCATCCCGGCCGTTGGGAACACTTTGTTAAGGAAGCACCCCTGCGCGCGCAAGCGGCAAAGCGCATTGCTGAAAAGTACCATTTGAAATTTGTTCCTCTTCAGGAGCAGTTTAATGCGGCTGCTGCAGGTATGCCTGAGAATTATTTGGTTTTGGATGGTATTCATCCAACCATGGCTGGTCATGAGCTGATCAAGCGGGCCTGGCTGAAAGCCTTCCGTGAATTATTATTATAAGGGAGCTGTCTCAAAATAACGAGACAGCTCCCATTTATACACAAATTCTCCGTCCTGTGGACGTGGGCGGTCATTGACTGCCCGCGGGTGATTGATCGCCCCCTACACAGGCTGCCGACCGACTTTGATATTGGTATTTATCAATTAACAGTGTTGACGGGATTTCCGCTCAGATAACCTTTGATGCTACTTACGGTACAGTCTATAATTCTCTGACGGCTTTCCGCAGGTGCCCATGCCATATGGGGTGTAATGATACAATTGGGCGCAGTCAGCAGGGGATTATCCCGAACCATCGGTTCTTGCGAAACGACATCCACTGCAGCACTCCGCAGCTTACCGCTGCGCAGAGCCTCAGCCACATCTGCTTCATTCAGAAGCGGACCTCTGGCGGTGTTCAGTAAAATTGCACCGTCTTTCATTTTCGCAATGGTGTTTGCGTTGATGATTCCGGTCGTTTCCGGTGTCAGGGGACAGTGGAGAGACACGATGTCGCTGTTTTTCAGAACGGTATCCAGATCGACATATTGGCCGATCCCTTCCCCTTCCGGACACCGACTGCGATTATATGCCAGCACCTTCATGCCGAAGGCATTGGCGATCCTTCCCACGGCCCGTCCGATCCGTCCAAAGCCGATCATGCCAATGGTTTTCCCGGCCAGCTCCATTTGGGGTGTATCCCAAAAACAGAAGCTGGGACATTCGCACCATCTTCCTTCATGGACCAGCCGGTTATGATGCCCCACTTGATTGCAAAGCTCCAGCAGCAGAGAGAAAGTAAACTGCGCCACGGCATTTGTGCCATAGGCTGGCACATTGCAAACGATAACACCTCGGGCCCTGGCAGCTTCGCAGTCAACGACATTATAGCCGGTAGCCTGCACGCAGATCAGACGCACAGAAGGACACTGGTCCAACAGCTCAGCAGTAATGGGGGTTTTGTTGATCAAAACGATCTGAGCGTCCCCGATTCGCTGTGCGGCTTCTTCCGGGGCAGTGCGCTGGTAGATCGTTACATCACCAAATTGATTCAGTATTTCCCAGGAAAGGTCGCCGGGGTTGACAGCGTTTCCTTCTAGTTGAACAATTTTCATACTTTAGCTCCTTTCAGCTTGCAAAGAGGTGAAAATTTTGATAGGATAAGAATAACGCAGGAGGTGTGCTATGGAATTGATTTATCAGGATCAGCAGATCGTAGTCTGTGTAAAGCCGCCCCGCGTGCTGTCCACCGACGAGCCCGGCGGCATGCCTGAGCTGGTGCGGGAGGCCTTGGGTGAGCCTAACGGAAATGTACGCACCGTGCACCGTTTGGATCGGGTGGTTTCCGGGCTGATGGTCCTTGCCAGATCTGCAAAGGCCGCTTCGGAACTGTCCCGTCAGATCCGCGAGGGAGAATTTGAAAAGGAATATTTGGCGGTGATCCACGGAGCACCGGATGCAGAAGAAGGCACATTGCGGGATCTGCTTCTGCGAAATAAGCAGGAGCGGAAGACGTATATTGTAACGGAGCCCGGCAAGGATGTGCAGGAAGCGATCCTGGATTATCGGCTGTTAAACAGGGCAGAAGATCTGAGCAGGGTGCGTATCCGGTTGCAGACAGGAAGGACCCATCAGATACGGGCACAATTTTCCGGCAGGGGGATGCCCTTGGTAGGTGATCGGAAGTATAGCCTTCTGGAGGATGATTGTGAGATCGCACTTTGGTCCTATCGACTGGCCTTCCAACATCCCCGGACAGGTGAAAAAATGGAATTTACCCTGGAACCGCCAGCGTGCTACCCTTGGACAGCCTGCTGAAGAAAAGCGCGAAGGCTTTGTGAAAAGGCTTCATCCTGAGCATGGGTTCGCTTGGAAGGCCCTTTTATACGGCCACCGGCGGCACGAAAGCGCCGGGCAGCGTGCCGTTGCTCCAAAAGTGCGCCAATGTTGTATTCATTGTATTCCCAGCCGTCTTGGTGCAGTACATGGGCGCACCGGGCCAGACACATAGAAGCAAGTCCATAGTCCTGTGTGATCACGATATCCCCGGCACAGACCCTGTTCACAAGGGCGAAATCCACGCTGTCTGCACCTTTGTCAAATACGAAGGTGGACGCGCCGTCTCGCTGCATCATATGGGCAGTGTCGCACAGTAAAAGGCACTCTATATGAAATTCCTTGCATAATGCGACCGCGATCTCTACCACCGGACAGGCATCTGCATCGATCAAAACCTTCATAGATCACACCTCGATTTTATTTTACCACATTCCTGCCAAAATGCAAAGGGTAGAAAGGAGCGCCAAATGGCAAATTACGATTTTTATCAAAATAAGAAGTGCGAATATTTCCCCTGTCATCCCGGCGCAGACGCAGAAACCTTTAGCTGCCTGTTCTGCTACTGTCCGTTGTACGCGTTGGCAGATCAATGCGGAGGCTGCTTTACCTATACAGAAGATGGGACCAAGGACTGTTCCGGTTGCCTGCGCCCTCATAAACGGGAGAATTACGAGAAGATCGTTGCCTGTATGGATGAGGTTCTAAAGCTGGCAAAAAAGAAACCGGATACGGACCAAAAGCCTTGATTTTTCACCGCATTACTGATATAATAACGCAGTTCCCACGGAGAGTTGTCCGAGTGGTCGAAGGTGCAGCAC
>CAYLNV010000128.1:0-3831 GCA_964385085.1 uncultured Oscillospiraceae bacterium | reverse complement strand
CTTGTTGCCGCCTACACCGCCCATAACACTGTCGCCGCTGAAGCGCTTGGTAATACTGCGCATAAATACAAACAGCAGGGCAAACATGATCACATAGTAAAGGATCATGATGATCATAGAGTTATCCTCTGTAACCACCTGATTCACCGTGACACCCATATCGTCCAGCTCCTCAGCCAGTGCCATCACATCACCGGCAGGAAGACCGGTAATGCAGGCCTTCTGCTGGGCGGCAGGGAGGGCGGCAGCTTCCCGGGTCAGGTACAGCACCCGGTCATACTGAAATTCCACCTCTGAAAGATTATCCGCTTTCATATCAGCCAGAAAATCAGAATAGGTGGTGGTAGTGTATTGACTGCCCTTAATGGCGCTGAACAGGCTGCTGGCGATCAGGATCACAGCAATGGTTGCGATCAGTGCAAACCATATATTTCCCTTTGGCCGCTTGCCATCGCCCTGAGAAGGATTGTTCTTTTGATTATTCTCCATGGTCCATACTCCTTGATAAGTATTTTGCCCATCATATCACATTTTTGAACACTCTGCAATGAAAGATACAAGTCCAATGGGTAAAATTTCTGTTAATTTCCCTGTTTCCTGCGTCCAAAGCCAAAAAATAGCAGTTGAGAACCCCGGAATAATCTGTTACAATAAAGTATACCCAGATACAGGAGAGGAAATTATGAAAGACGATTATCGGCGCAGAAAGCCGCGGACGGAGGAGCATCGCCCGGCAGAAGAAAATGAAGGCCAGATCGAAGGGCGCAATGCGCTGACAGAGGCGCTTCGGAGCGGTCGGACCATCGATAAGGTGTTTGTTGCTTCCGGCGATACGGATAAGGGCCTGCAGCGCTTGGCGGCGCAGGCAAAGGAAGCCGGTGCGGTGGTCGTTCCGGTAGACAGAAGAAAGCTGGATGCGATGAGCACCACCCGTGCCCATCAGGGTGTGATCGCCCTGGTGGCGGCCAAGGACTATTCCACCATCGACGATATTTTGCAGGAAGCCGCAGACAGGGGAGAAGCCCCGCTGCTGGTGATCTGCGATGAACTGTCAGATCCCCATAATTTAGGCGCGATCCTGCGCTCGGCTGAATGTGCCGGTGCCCACGGTGTTATCATTCCCAAGCGCCGCAGTGTCAGCCTGACAGCCACCGTGGCAAAGGCCTCTGCCGGTGCGGTGGAGTATATGAAGGTGGCAAGAGTTACCAATATCAATGCCGCCATGGATGAGCTGAAAAAGAAGGGTGTATGGATATTCGGCACGGCCGCAGAGGGGTCTATCCCCATGTATCAGGCAGACCTGACCATTCCAACAGCCATCGTCATTGGCTCTGAGGGAGACGGAATGAGCCAATTGGTCCGAAAGAATTGCGATGTTACCGTCCATATTCCCATGAATGGGCGGATCACATCGCTGAATGCTTCCGCTGCCGCGTCGATCCTGCTGTATGAAGCAGTGCGGCAGCGACTGAGCAAATAGGAGGAAAGCCTATGGACGAAATGGAACGCCAGGAATTTGACCTGGATGATATTATGCGGGAGTTTTCCGACCATCCGGAGCCGGAGGAGGCGCTGGCAGAGGAGATCAGCCAGACCGTTGCCCAAGGACCGGACCCGGAGCAGGAAAAAGAGGAGAGCGCTGTAACCAGTGATACGATCCGCATGGATACCATCCGTTTGGACCGGGAGCAGCTTCCCAAGGGAACGTTCCGCGGTGCAGCACCGATCGAAGAAGAGGAAGAGGAAGCGCCTGCTCCAGAGCCTGTACAGGAGGAAGCCTTTGCGGAGGATTGGGAGCCGGAATACGAGCAGCCTATGGGCGAGTATGTGCCGCCCCAGCCCATCGTGTTCCATCCCCGTTCCCGGCTGCGTGAGCTAAAGCGCAAGCTGGTAAACGGACCGGAAAAGCGGTATTACGAGCTGAGCGAAAAAGGCTTGGGCAGACTGCAGGCAGCTATTTTCCTGAGCTTTCTGGTGGTGCTGATCAGTGCCGGTTCAACGGCACTGTATGCCCTTGGTATGGTGCAGGAAAACCGGATGCGGCTGATGATCTTCGGTCAGTTCTTTGCAATGCTGGTTTCGGCGCTGCTGGGCTCCTTCCAACTGATCGAGGGTGTAACGGACCTGTTCAAAAAGCGGTTCAGCCTTAACAGCCTTTTGGTATTTACATTTATTGTTTGCTGTGTGGACGCAGTTTTGTGTTTGCGGCAGCTACGCGTGCCCTGCTGTGCAGCGTTCAGCCTGGAAATGACCATGTCCTTGTGGAACACCTATCACCGCAGGAGCACAGAAATAAGCCAGATGGATACCATGCGCAGAGCCAATCATCTGGACAGCCTGAGTGCTGTGCCGGATCTTGATGAGGACCGGAAGGGCTTTGTTCGGGGCGAAGGACAGGTAGAGGATTTTATGGACACCTATCATGCCCCCTCAGGTCCTGAAAAGGTGCTGGGCATCTATGGACTGTGCGCGCTGCTTGTGAGCCTTGTGATCGGCATTGCTGCCGGTGTGCTTCACGGTGTATCTGCCGGGGTGCAGGTGGCGGCAGTAACCCTTTTGGCAGCACTGCCTGCAACTGCGTTTATCACCCTCTCCCGCCCAATGGCGCTGCTGCAGCGCCGTCTCCGTGCGCTGGGTACGGTGCTGTGCGGCTGGCAGGGGGTAAAGGGACTGTGTGGTAAGGCTGTGTTTCCGGTGAGCCATGAGGACCTGTTTCCTGCCGGTTCGGTACGGATGAACGGTGTGAAATTCTATGGCAGCCGGAATCCGGATCAGATCGTATCATATGGCACAGCCGTCATTGCCGCGGAAGGCGGCGGACTGACCCCGCTGTTTTTGCAGGTATTGGACAGCCGGAATGGACGGCACTACGATGCTTCCGACCTGCGGGCCTATCCCGGCGGTATTGGCGCGATCGTAGACAATGAGGCTGTGCTGGTTGGCTCTTTGAGCTTCCTGAAGGATATGGGCGTGGAAGTGCCGGAAGGCATCCGGGTCAGTCAGGCTGTCTGCGTGGCAGTTAATAACGAGCTTTGCGGACTGTTTGCGATCACCTACGAAAAAGGAAAGGCAGCCGCGGCCGGACTGAGCGCGCTGTGTGCTTACCGGGGACTGTCTCCTGTGCTGGTCGCCAATGATTTTACCCTGACAGAGAGCTTCCTGAAAAGCCGTTTCGGCATCAAGCCCCAGAAGATCCGTTTCCCGGAGCGGGAGCAGCGGGATCTTATGCGGGCCGCAAAGCCGGAGGAGGGAACGAATGCACTGCTGTTGGTTACCTCTGAGGGTCTGCTGCCCTTTGCCTGCGGTGTAACCGGCGCAAGATCCCTGCATACGGCAAGCGTCCTGGGTACGGTCATTCACATGATTGGCGGTATCGTGGGAGTCGCTATGATGCTGGTGCTGACGATCCTGGGTGCGCTGGAGCTGCTGACCCCGGCAAACCTGTTTCTGTATCAGCTTGTCTGGATGATCCCCGGCCTGCTGATCACGGAATGGACACGGCAAATTTAAGGGGCTTTTGATACAACATAAGCTTCTTACTAAAATTGACAAAATAGGCATTGAAATCCGCTTTCTGTTCGTGTATAATGTCATTATTGCGGTGCTAAGCACCCTGACTGCATAGGTGGAAGGCTTGCCTTCCCGAAAGGAGATTGAACATACCATGTATACTGCAAACGCGATCCGTAACATTTGCCTGCTGGGCCACAGCGGCAGCGGCAAAACTGCCCTGGCTGAAAGCCTGCTCTACATGACCGGTGTCATCGACCGGATCGGCAAGAATGCCGACGGCAACACCGTTTGTGATTATGATCCCGAGGAGATCCGCCG
>CAYLNV010000127.1:0-3857 GCA_964385085.1 uncultured Oscillospiraceae bacterium | reverse complement strand
CAAGGGCCGCAATGTGGTGCTGGGCAAGAAGTTTGGCGCACCCCTGGTTACCAATGATGGTGTAACCATTGCCAAGGAAGTGGAGCTGGAGGATGCCTTTGAGAACATGGGCGCACAGCTCATCCGCGAGGTCGCTACCAAGACCAACGATGTGGCCGGCGACGGCACTACCACCGCAACGGTCCTGGCACAGGCCATCACCCGTGAGGGCCTGAAGAACCTGTCTGCCGGTGCAAACCCCATGGTCATGCGCAAGGGCATCGAGAAGGCTGTGGAAGCTGCAGTGGAAGCCATCAAGGCTAACTCTGTGCCTGTCAACGGCTCTGAGGATATCGCCCGCGTCGGCACCGTTTCCTCCGGCGATGAGGCGGTTGGCGCGCTGATCGCTGAGGCAATGGAGAAGGTCGGCACTGAGGGTGTTATCACCATCGAAGAGAGCAAGACTGCTGAGACCGGCCTGGAAGTGGTCGAGGGTATGCAGTTCGACCGGGGCTATATCTCCCCCTATATGGTTACCGATACTGACAAGATGGAGGCAATTCTGGACGATGCCTACATTCTGATCACCGATAAGAAGATCGCCTCTATTCAGGAGATCCTGCCCATTCTGGAGCCTGTTGTGAAGGCTGGCAAGAAGATGATGATCATTGCCGAGGATGTGGAAGGCGACGCACTGGCTACCCTGCTGGTCAACCGCCTGCGCGGCAACTTCAACTGCGTCTGCGTCAAGGCCCCCGGCTTTGGCGACCGCCGCAAGGAAATGCTTCAGGATATTGCCATCCTGACCGGCGGCACTGTGATCTCCAGCCAGTTGAATATGGAGCTGACTGAGGCACAGCTTTCCGATCTGGGCCGCTGCCGTCAGATCGTGGTCACCAAGGATACCACCACCATCGTGGACGGTGCAGGCAATGCCGAGGACATCAAGGCCCGTGCGCACCAGATCCGTGCTTCCATTGCTACCACCACCTCCGAGTACGACAAGGAGAAGCTGCAGGAGCGGCTGGCAAAGCTCTCCGGCGGTGTTGCGGTCATCAAGGTCGGCGCACAGACTGAGGTTGCTATGAAGGAGCAGAAGCTTCGTGTTGAGGACGCGCTGAACGCTACCCGCGCTGCTGTGGAGGAAGGCATCGTGGCCGGCGGCGGTACTGCCCAGGTCAATGCCATCGCAGCCGTTGAAAAGCTGATCGCAAAGCTCAGCGGCGACGAGAAGACCGGTGCGAAGATCATCGCGCTGGCACTGCAGGCACCTATCCGTCAGATCGCCCAGAACGCAGGTGTGGACGGAAGTGTTGTGTATGAGAAGATCAAGAACTCCAAGAAGGTGGGCTACGGCTACAATGCTTACACCGAAACCTATGTGGATATGATCGCTGCCGGTATCGTGGATCCCACCAAGGTTACCCGTTCCTCTCTGGAGAATGCCGCATCCATCGCCGCTTGCGTGCTGACCACCGAATCCCTGGTCGCTGACAAGCCCGATCCCGCCGGTGATGCCGCTGCTGCTGCAGCCGCTGCCGCAGGTGCAGGCGGAATGTACTAAGATAAAAGGACCTATTGCAAAATGCACTTTGCAATAGGTCCTTTTGTTTTATCAAAATTCTGTTTGACGAACTGTGTAAATATCGTAACCTCTTATCGTACTTCCACGTCTTTGCGAGGAGCGCATAGCGCGACGTGGCAAACCGCATCTTAAAAACAACGAAATTACAGAGCTTTTTATAAGAAGAACGGATTGCCACAACCAGTCTGCGGACTGGTTTCGCAATGACGTGCGATTTAAGAAACTATTCGATAAACAGAAATTTGCCGCAAGCAGGGGAAAGAAGGGTGTGTTGCTAACATTTTGCAGCGTGTCCTTTGGCGTAAAAAGGATGTAAGGTGAACAACGGCTATCGGTTTTTGATATGTAGCAAAAGGCATTTTTCTCTTTACATATTTTTTAATAGTGGTATACTGAAAGAAAAAACTGGAGGGTAAAAAATGGATAGAATAACAGCAGTAGATAAGCACAGACAGAAAATTCTGGACGCACTGGACTACATCTGGAAAAATCCGGAGACCGGCTACCGGGAGGTAAAGACCTCGGCTTATCTGGAAAAGGAGTATGAGAAGCTGGGCTATGAACTGGTAAAGGCAGGAGATATCCCCGGCTTTTATGCAGACATCGATACTGGCAGACCCGGTCCAACCGTGCTGATCTTCGGTGAGATGGACAGTCTGATCTGCTGGGATCACCCGGATGCAGACCCTGTTACCGGTGCAGTCCATTGCTGCGGCCATGCTGCCCAGTCTGCAGCATTGCTGGGTATTGCTGCGGCGCTGAAAGAGCCGGGAGCGCTGGACGGACTTTGCGGACGCATCCGGCTGTGTGCAGTTCCGGCAGAGGAGCTGATCGAGGTAGAATACCGCAGCCAGTTGAAGGAAAAAGGGATCATCCGGTATATGGGCGGCAAGGCCGAATTTCTGCGCCGGGGCTATCTGGACGGTGTGGATATTGTCTACATGGTCCATACCAGCGTGTCGGAGAACTTTGGCGCGAAACTGGGAAGCGTGGGCTGTCTTGCCAAGCGGGTGATCTACAAGGGTAAGTCTTCCCATGCAGGCGGCTCACCCTGGAATGGCTGTAATGCCCTGTATGCGGCAAGCCAGGGCCTCAATGCCATCAATGCCATCCGGGAGACCTTCCAGGAGCAGGACCTGATCCGCGTACATCCCATTATCACCAAGGGCGGCAACGCAGTCAACGCGATCCCTGAGGAAGTGATTATCGAAAGCTATGTCCGTGGTGCAACCTTCGACGCGATCAAGAAAAGCAATGAGAAGGTCAACCGCGCCCTTTGCGGCGCTGCCCTTTCTCTGGGCGCCAATGTGGAGATCCAGGATACACCGGGCTATGCACCCCTGAACAATGATCCCGGTATGATCAAGGTGGCAGAGGATGCTGCCAAGGCGCTGGGCCACAACTTTGTTTACACCGATGTAAGAGGCACAGGAAGTACGGATATGGGTGAGATATCCTGCCTGTTCCCTGCCATTCACCCCTATGTACCGGGTTCTACTGGTACCAGCCACGGCAAGAATTACTATGTGGCAAATCCGGATCTGGCCTGTGTGGGTTCTGCCAAGTGGCAGCTGAAAATGCTGGAGCTGCTTTTAGAAAATGACGCAGCCCGGGCGAAGCAGATCATTGCAGATTTTAAGCCTATGTTTGCATCCAAGGAAGAATACTTTGCCTATATTGAAAAGCTGGAGGGCTCCGGCGACCGGATCACTTATTCAGAGGGCAAGGCGGAAATTAAGTTGTAATCATGTAGGGAGGGGCACTGCTAGACTGCCCCTCCCGCGTCATTCTGAGCAAGCACAGCGCATCGAAGGATCTGCGCAGTGCTTGCTCAGAATGACGCGATAAGCCTTTATCGATCTCCTGGCGGTCGTCCGCGGAAAATAAATGAAATTTTCTCTTGACAATGTGGGTATCCTATGTTAAAATACACGAGCAATAAAGAAGGCTTGAACATCCGCCTCACCTTAAGCGTACAGCAAAAAGGTCAATATTCTTGCTTCCCCGGCAGGGGCGATGTATGGATATGCGGATGGTTTGCCATCCGTTTTTTTGTTTTATTTTGGAGGTGCTTACCATAGCAAAGTTAGATCATCAGCTCAATGAGGAGATCCGGGATAAGGAGATCCGCCTGATCGGTGCCGACGGTGCGCAGCTTGGCATTATGTCCGCTGAGAAAGCCAACGAAATGGCAGAAGAAGAGGGCCTGGATCTGGTGAAGATCTCGCCCAATGCCGTTCCCCCTGTCTGCAAGATCATGGACTATTCCAAGTTCTGCTTCGATCAGAAGAAG
>CAYLNV010000126.1:0-3883 GCA_964385085.1 uncultured Oscillospiraceae bacterium | reverse complement strand
GGGACCGCGTTAGCGGTGGAGGGATAATCGCCCGGCAGGGCGATATGTCGCTTTGTGGCACAGAATCCCCCAGGCAAAAATCAGAGATTTTTGCCAGCCCCCTTTAGGCAAGGGGGCCTTTGCGGTGGGAGACAGCCATAAGCCCTACCGTACCACTGTTCGATAAGCAGAAATTTGACACATTGGTCTGTAAAGTTTTGGTGTTAACGAGGTGCTGCATCCACCGCTGGAAGATCATCAAGGACACGGCAAAGGGTGTGCTGCCAAAAATACTGCAGCACACCCTTTCGATATTTTAATTATTCTGCAGGGCTTCGACCGCCGCCTGGAGCTGGGGGTCGTCCTCCGGTTCAAGCAGGCCTGCATAGATCTTTGCGGCGGTCTCATCGTCCACCTCCACAAGGATCTCCGGCACAAGACCTCCGGTCTCTGCCAGGCTCACACCATTGGGTGTAAAATATTCGCCCACGGAAAGGCCCACTGCAGAGCCATCGACAAGGCGGTAGGTGGTTTGGAAGTAGCCTTTGCCGCAGGTGGGGTCTCCCGCCACCACCGCCCAGTCATATTCCTCCAGTGCTGCCGCAAAAAACTCTGCGGCAGAATAGCTTTCTCCGTTTACCACCACGGCCATGGGCATTTCCAGGCAAGCTTCATCCGATCGGACTGCCTCCTCCCTGCCGGTATGATCCACGCTTTGGAAGATCACACCCTCCGGCAGCAGGTAATCAAGCAGCTTCGTAAGCTCCGAAAGATACCCGCCCGGATTGTTCCGAACATCGAAAACCAGTGCCGTCGCGCCTTGCTCCTTCAGCTCTTCTATGGCTGCTATGGTTTCCTTTGCACAGCTTTCGTTAAAATTGGCAATGGTTATCAGACCAACGCTATCCTCCAGCATCCGGCCCTCCGCAACCACTTTATGAATGGTCTTTCTTTCTATGGTAAAGGACAGGACTTCTTCTCCACGCAGGACGGTAACCGCAACCTCTGTCCCTGCTTCTCCCCGGATCAGCTCCCGGGTGCCGGCAGTTCCCAGGGCACTTACCGCCTGCCCTTCCACCTCTGTCAGAATATCTCCCGGCAGGATCCCCGCTTCCTTTGCAGGTCCTGTGGGCTCTACCTGCAAAATATCAAAGCCCAGGTCATCTTCGCGGATACCGATGGTAATACCGATCCCCACATAGGCATTGTTTTTATTTTCCTCATAGGCTTCGTAATCTGCTGCAGAAATATAGTAGCTCCAACGGTCGCCCAGAGCCGCCACCATGGCTTCTGCCGCCGCATCCTCCATTGCAGTCTGATCTGCTTCCCCGATAAACCGGTTATTCAGCAAATTCTCCAACTGAACCAGCTTGCCTCCGCTTTTACTGCATATACATAATGTAACGACCGATGCGGCCATCGCCACAAGAATATAAGATACTGCCCGCAGTAATTTCTTCTGCCGATCCATACCCGATCACCTCATATACAACCTGGGTGTACTGCAGTATTTTGCAGCACACCCAGTCTGTTTGTTTATTATACCCGCTTGCGCTTCAGATATTGATATAATCCGCCGGATTCACATAAGTACCGTTATAGCTGATACCAAAATGCAGGTGAGAACCGGTAGAGCCGCCGGTAGAGCCCATATAGCCGATCACCTGACCCTGACTTACATAGTCGCCTACGGATACCACATAATGGGTCATGTGCATATAAACCGATGCCCAGCCGCCTTCATGGATCAGCTCCACATGGTAGCCGGCGCTTCCGTTATAAGAAGCAATTGCTACCTGGCCTGCCTTGGCGGCATAGATCGGTGTACCCTGAGGTCCTGCCAGGTCAACACCGTAGTGCATCTTCCAGACACCGCTGATGGGGTGATACCGGTAGCCGAAGGGACTGGTAAATGCCACATAGGAGCAGGGTGTGATCCAGCCGCTGCTGGAAGGCACACTGGTGCTTGGTGTATAGGTAGGCGTAGGAACGGAAGTTGCCAGCCATTCCTCATGCTTTGCCTTATCGTATTCCTTTTCCTTCTGGGCGATCTCCAGAAGCAGTTCTGCCTGCTCATCCTCAGAGGCTTCCAGCAGATCCTCGAACTCCTGGCCCTTTGCCACCAGCTCTACCAGCAGCGCGTCTGCATCGGCACGCTTCTTTTCCAGCTCAGCTTCCGTGTTGTCCAGCTCTGTTCTTGTGGCCTCCAGGGATGCCTTTTCTGTTTCCAGCGCTTCCTTTGCTTCGGATACAGCCTTTGCGGCCTCGCTCATTTCCTTCATCCGCTTATTGTCAGCGGCTGCGATCTCCTGAACGATATTCAGCCGGTCCAGCAGATCAGAAAAGCTGTTTGCCTGGAACAAAACAGACCAATAGGACAGCGAGCCGTTCTCTTCCATTGCCCGGATCCGCTCTTTGTTCTTCTCATTCAGCTCTGCAAGCTTTGTCTCTGCTTCTACCAGCTCGTCCTGCTTGTCAGCGATCAGAACACTGTATGCAGAGATCTGCTCGTTGATGTTCTTCACCTGCTCATGGAGCAGGAAAACTTCCTGATCGATCAGATCCTTCTGTGCGACCACCGCTTCCATTTCGCCCATGTTCTCGGAAAGCTGTCCTTCCAGCTCGTCGATCTGGGCCTGGATGCTCTCTTTATTCTTCTCCAGCTCGTTAAGCTGCTCCTTGATCGCACTGGAGCTTTCTGCACTTACGCTGGGCAAAACACCAATGATCAGGCCAAGCACCATAACAAATGCCATGACACCGGCCAGGATGGATATCCATAGCTTTCTGTTTTTCATAGTAACCTCATTATACATCCATGAACTTGCGGATAGAAGTCCAGCTTCCCACGATACCTACGAATACACCGGCCGCCACAAAGGTCGCCACCATGGGCCAGACCATTTCCCGGAAGGGAACAAAGTTAAACAGCTTCAGCGTGTCCACTGCTGCGATCCGGGTAGACAGGGCATCATACATGAGCCACTCCAGCAAAAATGCCAGACCTGCGCCCATCATGCCCAGGGTAAAGCCTTCCACCACAAAGGGCAGACGGATAAAGCCATTGGTCGCACCTACCATTTTCATAACCGCGATCTCGTCCCGACGGTCATACATGGCAAGCTTAACGGTATTGGAGATGATCAGCAGGCTCACCACCAGCAGCACCGCAATGATCACCACAGAGGCGAGCCGCAGAATGTCCTGCAATGCAGAAAAGCCTTCTGCCAATTCATAGGCAGCAGAAATATCCGACACACCTGAGATCGCCCGGATGGCTGTGGTGGTCTGCTCCATCAGGTGGTTATCCACCAGCGTTACCTCAAAGCGGTGGCGCAGGTAGCTGGCATCCACACCGTTAAAGGTGCCGGAGTCTGCATAATCCGCCACAAAATTCTCCAGGGCTTCCTCCCGGGATACAAACACAGACTGATAGACATTCTCGATCCGGTTGATCTGTGTGCCGATGCTTCTGGCTTCTGCGTCAGACAGCTCCTCGTCCACATATACAACGATCTCATTTGTTTTATTCAGGTCCTCCACGATGATGTTCAGGTTATACATCAGGCTGGAGAATGTGCCTACGATCAGCAGGCATGCCACCGTTACGCACACAGCGGCAAAGGACATGAATCCGTGGAGAAAAATACCGCGGATGCCCTCTTTGATCAAATATCCAAGGTTATTTATCTTCATACTCTGTAATACCCATCCATTCCGTCGTGGACCACAAGCCCCTCATTGATGGCAATAACGCGCTTGGAGAAGCGCTCCACCAGATCCTTCTCGTGGGTGACCACCAGCATCGTCGTGCCCAGATTGTTGATCTCCTGCAGAAGGCTCATGATCTCCAGGGACCGGTCCGGGTCCAGGTTGCCGGTGGGCTCGTCGGCAATAATGGTAG
>CAYLNV010000125.1:0-3912 GCA_964385085.1 uncultured Oscillospiraceae bacterium | reverse complement strand
CGATGGCAACATAGATACAGATCACATCCTTGCCCTTCTGGTTCAGGATGGTATCGGTAGCAATGGTGGATTTACCGGTCTGACGGTCGCCAATGATCAGCTCACGCTGTCCTCTGCCAATGGGGATCATGGCATCGATGGCCTTGATACCGGTCTGCAGGGGGCGGCTGACGTGCTTTCTTTCAATAATGCCGGGGGCAGGCATTTCGATGGGACGGTAGGCTTCTGCTTCCACAGTGCCCTTGCCGTCAATAGGCTCGCCCAGTGCGTTTACCACACGGCCGATCATGCCCTTGCCCACAGGCACGGACACCACCTTACCGGTGCGCTTCACGGTATCGCCTTCCTTAATGCCGCTGTCATTGCCAAGGATAACGACAGAGACCGTATCCTCCTCCAGGTTCTGGGCCATGCCGTAAGCACCGTTGGGGAACTCCACCAACTCGCCTGCCATGCATTTTTCCAAACCGGAGACCTTAGCAATGCCGTCACCTACCAGGATGACCACACCGGTTTCGCTGGTTTCCAGCTTTGCTTCGTAGTTCTTGATCTGACTACGAATGATCTTCGTTATTTCTTCGGGTTTCAGTTCCATAATCTACCTACTCTCATAGTACGGTATTTTTCAGCATATTGCCGATTGCGTCCAGACGGTTCTTTACCGTTCCGTCCACCCGCTTGCCGTCATAATCCAGGCGCACACCGCCCAAAACAGCCGGGTCTACCCAGTTTACAAGCGCAACGGTCTTTCCGGTAATGGCTGCCAGCTTTTCTTTCAGGCGGGCAGACTGGTCCTCAGTCAGCTCCACAGCCGTTACAGCCTGCACCGTCAGGATACCGTTATCTAAATTGTACTGCTCCCGGTATGCCTTGCAGCAGTCCGAAAACTGGCGCATATAGCCTTTTTCCGTCAGGATCTTTAAAAAATTCAGCACATAAATATGCACGCTTCCACGGAAGCTCTCGTCCAAAATCCCGCAGCGCTCCGCCTTTGGCAGGTTCGGTACGGACAGAAGACGGACAAATTCCGGCTCCCGGTCAAATGCCTGCTTCAGCACATCCAGTTCGCCAAGGATCTGCCCGTCCAGGCCCTCATCCTTTGCCAGCGTATACAGCGCCTGGGCATAGTAGCTTGCAGCTTGGGTCATACTTCATCACCCAATTCATCGATAAACTGGTCAACAAGGGCAGACTGATCGCTGTTTTCCAGCTCCCGGCCCACGACCTTACCGGCAATGGCCAGGGCGATCACAGAGATCTCGTCCTTCGCCTCGTTGATCGCCTTTTTCTTTTCCTGGGCGATATCCGCAGAGGCCTTCTGACGGATCGCGTCTGCCTCCTGGTTCGCCTGGCGGAGGATCTCCTCCTCCCGGCTCTGTCCACGGGCAACGGCCTCTTTTACAATACGCTCGGAGGTTTCCTGCGCCACGGACAGCTTCTGCTTATATTCGCTTTCAAGCTGAGCAGCTTCCACCTTCGCCTTGTCGGCATCGGCATACAGATCGTCGATCTCCTTCTGGCGATCACTGATCATCTTCATCACAGGCTTGAACAAAAACTTCTTGCCTACAAAGATCACCGTCAGGGTGTTCAGCAGTGTGAACAGTGCCGTCCAAAGATCAACGCCGATAAAATCCTCAAAGTAACCCACTGACATCACTCCTTTCGTCCAAAGATAGAGAAAAGAGTTAAATTACAGTGTGAACAGAATCAGAATGGCGGTAACCAGAGAGTAAATACCGGTGGACTCGGTAATTGCACAACCCAGGATCATATTCACACGCAGGTTGTCCGCAGCCTCAGGCTGACGAGCCATGCCTTCCAGTGCGTGGCTAACTGCATTACCTTCACCAAGCGCGGGGCCGATAGCACCAATACCACAGCACAGACCTGCGCCCAGAGCCTTACCCAGAATAGCCAAACCTTCACCAATACCCATAATAAATGTCCTCCTTAGAATTTGTGTTTTATATATAAATTTTAATTTGCCAACAAGTTTACGCGGCTTCCTCTTCTGCCTTAGGCTCGGGAAGCGATCCGGCAATATAGACCATTGAAAGCAAGGTAAATACCAAAGCCTGAATGAAGCCGGAGAAGAAATCAAAATACACCGACAGCAGTGCAGGAATACCGTAGGTAAAAACAGGAACTCCCTTAATAATATCCAAGCACTCCAGCAAGCCAAAGACACCCACCACAAAGGTAACGATGGATAAGATCTTGTGCATCAGCTTACCTGTCTTGCGCGCCCACAGGATGAACATCAGAACACCGGCCGCGGTCAGCACCAGCGCCATCAGCCAGCCTGCGGAAGAAACCAGACCGATCACCACCGTGGACAGCAGTGTCAGGGCCGCATAAATGATGGCCGAGATAATACTGCCAACAGACACATTGCTGAAATGACGGAATGACATAGAAAGAGGCTGTGCCAGGTCGCTGATAATGTTCATGGGGTTCAGATAGTTTTTCAGAAAACTGCCGAGCCCGTTATATTTGATATTGTTGAACCAGATAATAAACGACACCATCAGTGCCCATACTGCCGTACAGTTGATATCCGCAGTCCAGGGGCGGAGAAATCCGGTCAGGCCAATGTAGCTGCCGCAAATGCTGCAAAGGAACAGGCAGCCCATAAAGGGTGTCCAGTGGATATTGTGCTTACCCATGGCAGACACCGTCAGGTTGGTGATCATGGAAACACCCTTTTCCACCAATACCTGCATTTTACCCGGTCGCTTTTCCAGCTTTCTGCCCAGCAGAACAAAGGCCACGCACAGCAGGATCGTTACCAGAAAGGACGAGACAGTTGTCTGTGTGATCGGAATTCCGCCAAAGATCGGGATCACAAAATAGACATATGCACCGGTAACATCAATACTCATTTCTTGTCCGCACCTGCCTTTCTGAAAAATTCGATCACCATAATGCAGGGAAACATAAAGAACAGCGGGCACACCAGTGCCAGCACATTACAATGTCCGCTCTTTGCAAACAGGAACAGCAGCACACCAATGACCAGCATCCGCAGGCCATAGGAAGCCTTCATAGCTTTCTTCCCCTGCTCCACTTCCTGTTCCGCAGCCCTGTCCGCAGCAGCATTGGAGGAAATTGCCATAAAAAAGAAATTGCCAATGGTCAAGATCCCGCCGAGCACACCGCCAAGGACGACCTTATAATCAAAATAGCCAAGCAGTGCGAATACACCGATCATAGCAGCGACGCAGACAAACTCTGCCACCGCCAGAAGCGCGGTTTCACGCAATATAAATTTACGAACGCTCATAATCACCCTCCAAAGTCATTGGTGGTCGTTAAAGGAAAGGGGCGGCTTTTCTTTGCTGTCGTTCTTTGCCAGCTTTTCCATGGCTCTCAGAGATGTCCGCAGTCCATCCACTGCGCCGATCATACCCAGAACCACACCCAGGATCACGACCCATATACCCAATTCAAATCGCTGACGCAGCCATACCGAAAGCAGCACAAAGCCGCCCAGCGGTCCTGCAACAGAAATTCCAAGCTGCATGAGCCATATCAATAATTGCAGGCATTTCATACTGCTTCCAACTCCTAAGGGACAAGTGGTCCAATTCTTTCCTATTATAATTATACATCGATAATTTCATTTTTCAAGAGCTATTTACAGATTACAATTTAATTTTCCAAATCTTAGCCACAAGCGTGTAAAAAAAGCGTAAACCTTTTGTAAATTCCTTTTCTCTATTCTTTCCAAAATTGCGGAAAAGATTTCGCTTTGGGTCTTTTCATTTTCGTCAAAATATTGTAAACTAGATTAAAATACGCACAGAAACAGGAGAACGCATTTTGGCTGATATGGAATTGGAAATTTTACAGGGTACTGTCAGTGCCGTTGTCTTTCAGAATTACGACAACGGCTATGCTGTGCTGCGC
>CAYLNV010000124.1:0-3928 GCA_964385085.1 uncultured Oscillospiraceae bacterium | reverse complement strand
AGGGGGAACTTTTCGCAAATTTCGTGAACTGTAGCTCTGACCTCATCGGCTGTGTTTTCGTAATCCTTAGCGGTCAATGCAATGCAATGGGCGATCTTTTTCATTTCATCCTGACCCAGGCCGCGGGTGGTAACTGCTGCTGTGCCGATCCGCACACCGCTGGTTACAGAGGGCTTCTCCGGGTCATTGGGAATTGCATTCTTATTGAGGGTAATGTGGTTCTCATCGCAACGGGTCTGCAGCTCCTTACCGGTGATGTTCATGGGCCGCAGGTCAGCCAGCATCAGGTGGTTGTCTGTACCGCCGGTAACCAGATCAAAGCCTTCTTCCAGAAGAGACTCAGCCATGACCTTTGCATTGGCAACCACATTATGGGCATATGCCTTGAAGTCATCGCTCATGGCTTCCTTCAGGCAGACAGCCTTTGCTGCGATCACATGCTCCAGAGGGCCGCCCTGAGTGCCAGGGAACACAGCAGAGTTGATCTTCTTGGCATATTCCTCCTTACCCATAATGAGACCGCCGCGAGGGCCGCGGAGGGTCTTATGGGTGGTGGTGGTAACGATGTCAGCATAGGGCACAGGGTTCTGATGTGCGCCGCCGGCAACCAGTCCTGCAATATGGGCCATATCCACCATTAAAACAGCACCGACCTCATGGGCAATGTCTGCAAACAGCTTAAAGTCAATGGCTCTGGGGTATGCGGATGCACCGGCAATGATCAATTTCGGCTGATTCTTCTTTGCCATGTCGCGGATCTGGTCATAATCGATCCGTCCAGTCTCGTGGTTCACATCGTAGGAAATAACATTGTAATACTTGCCGGAAATGTTGGCAGGGCTGCCGTGAGACAGGTGTCCGCCGTTGGCAAGGCTCATACCCATCATGGTATCACCGGGCTGGAGCAGAGCAAGCTGGACCGCCATATTTGCCTGGGCACCGGAGTGGGGCTGCACATTGGCAAAATCAGCGCCAAACAGATCCTTTGCCCGCTGGATGCAAAGGCTTTCCAGCTCGTCAACAACATGACAGCCGCCGTAGTAGCGCTTTCCGGGCAGGCCTTCTGCGTACTTGTTGGTCAAAATAGATCCCATAGCAGCAATGACAGCGGGAGAAGCAAAGTTCTCTGAAGCGATCAGCTCCAGGTCGTCCTGCTGACGGGTCAGCTCCCGTCCCATCATCTCCGACACTTCCGGGTCGAACTGTGAAACAAATCCAATTGAATCCAGGGGTTTTCCGTACATTTCTATTTCCTTCTTTCTTAATATTACCAAACAAAAATGGACAATCCAAACGAGGACTGTCCAAACTCCGAAAAAACGCTTATACATAAAGCATCTCCGTCCGTTTGCCTGAGAGATTCGGCTTTCGCCTTGCACCTTCGGCACACAACTCAATGTGTTCTCCAGAGAGTCCTCAGCTTTTCAGTCTTATCCCTGCTATAAGGGACACCTGAGACTGTTAATCCTTCGGTGGGCAAAGCCGCTTTCCTGAAAAGCTTCACAGGTTTATTTGGTTTTCTATATATAGTATACACATCCAGCGAAAAATGTCAACACCTTGTCATCGTTTCATATTTTTTATAATGTAGCGTTTCATATTTTTTATAAAAAATATATGGCAATTTCTTCAAAACCATGATAAACTAGGACTATCTTTTAACACAGCCAAAAAGGAAGAGAAATTATGGAAAAGCTATTTAAGCTGAAAGAAAACGGCACAACGGTCCGCACAGAGATCATTGCCGGTCTGACGACCTTCATGACAATGGCTTATATCATTGCCCTGAATCCCAACATACTTACAAATTTCGACACCGGCTCTGCACTGTGGAACGGTGTATTCCTCGCCACATGCATTGCTTCTGCTATTGGCACATTCTGCATGGCTATATTGGCCAACAAGCCTTTTGTTATGGCGCCAGGCATGGGTCTGAACAGCTTTTTTGCAGTTGTTGTCAGCAACATTGCCGCAATGACCGGCATGACCTATGTAGCCTCCTTCCAATCTGCACTGATCATTATTTTGATAGAGGGTATCGTGTTTATCCTTTTATCAGCCTTCAACATCCGGGAAAAGATCGTCTCTGCAATTCCGCTGGGTGTGCGCCTGGGCATTACCCCCGCGATCGGCCTTATGCTTATGAACATCGGATTTGGCTCAAATGTAGGTATCTACGCGGAAGGCAACGGCTTTACTGAACCTTTTTATATCATGCGAGACTTCTTTGGCTCGTTGACTCCCAGTTTTATTCATGATTCCATGGGCGATACCGGCTACGCGACCATGGTCCTGAGCGTTGTTACGATGTTTGCCGGTCTTTTTATCATCGTCGTCATGTCAAAAAAAGGCATAAAGGGCGCAGTGATGTTTGGTATCCTGATCTCCTCTGTGATCTACTGGGCCGGACAATGGTTGTTCCTGGACACAAACCCCTTTGCCTCCCTTGCCACTGCCACCTTTTTACCTCACTTTACCGATATGGCTCAGACTACCCTGTTCCGGTTTAATTTTCAGGGCTTCCTGGAAATTGGCTGGTTCACAGTGATCACACTGATCATTACCTTCTGTATCATTGATATGTTTGATACCATCGGCACATTGGTAGGCACTGCCACACGTTCCGGTATGGTGGACGAAAACGGTGATATGCCAAAAATGAGAGAGGCACTGATCTCTGACGCTGTCGGAACCATCGCAGGCGCCTGCACCGGTACTTCTACGATCACAACTGTTGTAGAATCCGCTGCCGGTGTAGAAGCCGGCGGTCGCACGGGACTGACCTCCTTGGTTGCAAGTATTTTATTATTTGCCTGTATTTTCATTGCCCCCATTGCCGCCATTATTCCTGCCGCTGCAACCTCCTCTGCACTGATCTATGTGGGTGTACTGATGCTGCAGGGATTAAAAGATATCGACTTTGAAGACATCGACCAGATGGTTCCTGTGGCGATCATGCTGATCGGCATACCGGTCTCCGGCTCTATTGGCCACGGGATCGGTCTTGGCTTGATCTCCTACACCATGATCAAGGTCTTCAGCGGAAAATTCAAGGAAGTTTCCGTTCTGACATACATCATTTCCGCACTATTCCTTGTGAAATTCTTTGTAGTCGTATAAGTAAAAAAGCTTCACGGCAGGTATTACACCTGCCGTGATTTTTTATGCATCTTTGGGAATGTTCTTCATGGTCAGACCGATCCTTTTGCGTTTTTCATCAACCTCCAGGACAGCGACCTTTACGATATCACCAACCTGGACAACCTCCTTCGGGTGGGAGATCCGACGGTTGCAGACCTGAGAAATATGCACCAAACCATCCTGATGGACACCGATATCCACAAATACACCAAAGTCGATCACATTACGCACTGTTCCGGAAAGGACCATGCCTGGCTTCAGATCACTCATTTCCAGCACATCGGTCCGCAGGATCGGCGCAGGCAGCTCATCACGGGGATCCCGTCCGGGTTTCAGCAGCTCCTTTACCACATCCTCCAGAGTGGGAACACCCACACCGCAGCCTTCTGCCGCCTTCTCCGGGCCAAGCTCAGCAAAGCGGGTCTGCAGGTCATTGATCGTTCCGGCTGCCACATCCCTTTTGTCATAACCACAGAGGGTCAGCAGCTTCTGTGCAGCCTCATAGGATTCCGGATGAACACCGGTGTTGTCCAGAATTTCCTTGCTTTCAGGGACACGCAGGAAGCCTGCGCACTGCTGATAGGCCTTAGGCCCCAGCTTCGGCACTTTCTTTAGCTGGCTTCTGGTGGAAAATGCGCCGTTTTCCTCACGGTATGCCACAATGTTTTTGGCAGTGGATGCGTTCAAGCCGGACACTCTCTGCAAAAGGCTTGCAGAGGCCGTATTGATATCCACACCGACCGCATTGACGCAATCTTCAACCACTGCATTTAAGGAAGTGTCCAAC
>CAYLNV010000123.1:0-3941 GCA_964385085.1 uncultured Oscillospiraceae bacterium | reverse complement strand
CTTATGCTCCTCATAAAGCTTGTTGAAGGTATGGAAAAATTCTTCCTGGGTAGCTTCCTTACCGGCAATGAACTGAATATCATCGATCAGAAACAGATCCGTTTCCCGGTACTTGCTGCGGAAGCTGATGTTCGTACCGCTTTTAATGGCATCGATCAGCTCGTTGGTGAATTCATCGCCCTTGATATACACGATCCTTGCGTCAGGATTTTTCTTGCGGATGCCGTTGGCAATGGCATACAGCAGGTGGGTCTTGCCCACACCGGGAGGGCCGTAGATAAACAGGGGATTGTAGACCTGTCCGGGATTGTTGGTAACAGCAATGGCTGCACCGTGGGCAAACCGGTTGGAAGGACCGACCACAAAGCTGTCAAAGGAGAACTGGGGATTAAAATCCATGGCAGTTTTGTTCTTGCCCTTGGAGCGGTAGGTCTCCAGCTCCTGATCTCCAAAAACGATCAGCTTGGCATCGGAATCAAAAATTTCCTTCAGCGCATCGTGGATGGGCTCAGTATAACGCTTCAAAATATTCTCTCTGCGGAAGTCAGAGGGAGAATAGAGGATCAGGGTTTCTTCGTTCAGCTCTACCACCTCAGCATCGTCAAAGCTGGCGGAAATGGTAATGGGATCCAGACGCTCCTCTAAGTAGTTGAGGATCTTGGCCCAAACATATGCGGAAGAGTACATAAAAAGGGTCTCCTTTCCTATCAAAAAATCCGAAAAAGACCAGAAAATCACCGGTCCTGTGGATACTATTTCTTCACCCTAAATTTTATCATAAAAAATAGAAAAAAACAAGGATTTTTTCCACAGATACAATATAAATAAAGAATTTAAAATTGAGAATGGACGATGGACAATTCCACAAAGGAACGATAACCGGTAAAAGCTATCAAAAACCGTACCATTGCGAAGCGAAAAGGGCTGTGGAGATATCCTCTCATTTGCACCCGGCTTTCTTAGCTTCCATAACGGTAAGCTGAAAAAGGCTTGCAAAGTGTATAAAAACCCGCTATTATGGAGAAAAGCCAACAGAAGGGGTGGACGAAATGTACTTACAGGAAGCCAGAGAGGAATATTTGCAGGCCCAAAAAGCCGGCCAGCGGGAATATAGGCAGTTGACCGCCGATGGAAAAGACCCCTACCCGGCTGTGCTGGATGAGCTTCCCGATTACCGTGGCAACGAATCCACCGCCAATATAGGCACGCTGGAGATCCCCATCGAGCGGATCGTGGGAATCAAATCCGCAGGCAGAGCCGCTGCCTTTAGTGCCGGCTTCATGCCCCTGCTGCCCCCAGAAACGGAGTTTGGCATCAAGTGGATCAATCTGTGTGCCGCGCATCTTGGGAGCGGTATTCGGGAGCCAGTGGTCTGCTACGAATATCTGGGAAACTTCTATATCCAGGAAGGCAACAAGCGGGTCAGCGTGCTGAAGCACTTTGGTGCAGCCCGTGTTCCGGCAACTGTGATCCGGGTGCTGCCCACTCCTTCGGATAAGCCCCGGGTGCAGGCATATTATGAATTTGTGGAATTTTTCCGGGATTCCGGATTGTATGACATCCAGTTTGTAAACCCCGGAGACTATGCTCAGCTCCTTCTCCATTTGGGAAAAGAGCCGGGTGAAAAATGGACTGAGATGGAAAGCAGGATGTTCTCCTCCTATTTTCAGTATTTCCGGGATGCATTTTTTTCCATGAAGGACACCTTCGGTCCGCTGAGGCCTGAGGAAGCACTGCTTTTATGGCTGCGGGTCTATACCTATCAGGACCTGGTGTCCATGTCCGGCAGTCAGCTAAAGGAGACCCTGTCCTCTCTGCGGGAGGACCTGCTGGCTATGGCCCAGTCAGAGCCTGTGGAGGTGCGGACAGAGCCGGTAGAGACCCAACAAAAGCCTGGTATTCTCAGCCGGTTCTTGACCGCTGTACCGGATCATGTGAACGTGGCCTTTGTGCATCCGCTGGATGTAACCACCAGCGGCTGGATCGCAGGCCATGAGGAAGGCAGAAAGCACCTGGAAAAAGCGCTGGGAAGTGCAGTTACGGCCCGCAGCTATTTCCATGCAGATTCACCGGAGCAGGCAGAAGCACTGATGGAGCAGGCGGTGGAGGAGGGCGCAGATGTGGTCTTTACTACCACACCCCCCTTAAGCACATCCACCTTCCGAATGGCGGTGAAATACCCCAAGGTCCATTTTCTGAATTGCTCCGTGGACGCGCCCTATTCCAGTATCCGAACCTATTACGGCCGGATCTATGAAGCAAAATTTATCACCGGTGCGATCGCAGGCGCTATGGCAAACGACGACAAGATCGGCTATATCGGCTCAAACCCCATTTTCGGTGTGCCTGCATCCATCAATGCGTTTGCGTTGGGCGCACAGATGACCAACCCCCGGGCGAAGATCAGCCTGCGCTGGTCCTGCCTTCCCGGCTCGCCCCAGGAAGCCTTCCAGAAAGAAGGTATCCGGGTATTTTCCAACCGGGATGTTCCTACCCAAGAGCCGAAATACCTGAATTTCTGCACCTACGGTACATACCAGCTCAATGACGAGGATGTGCTGGAGCCTCTGGCTTCACCCTGCTGGGTATGGGGGCAGTTTTACGAAAAGGTCGTCCGGTCCATTCTGGCAGGCACATGGGAAAAGGACAAGAACTCTCCCAGAGCCCTGAATTACTGGTGGGGCATGGACAGCGGCATGATCGATGTGGAGCTGGCAAAGACCCTTCCGGAGGGAGTAACCGCCCTTGCGCAGCTTCTGCGGCAGGCTTTGCGGGACGGAACGCTTGACCCCTTCCACAGGCGGATCGTGGCACAGGACGGCACAGTAAAAAATGACGGCAGCCACGGCTTTACCCCCTGGGAGCTTCTGCATATGGACTGGCTTTGCGACAATGTGGAAGGCTTTATTCCTGAATTTGATGAGATCGAGCCCTTTGCCCAGCCGATCGTCCGGGCCTTGGGGATCCACAGAGATCAGATCCCGGCACTAAAGGAGGAACAGCTATGAAAATTCTGGCAGTTTCCGATGAAGAAGCCCCTGCCTTGTGGGAGTACTATCAGGATGGGATGCTGAAGGAATATGACCTGATCCTTTCCAGCGGTGATCTGAAAGCGGAATATTTATCCTTTTTGGTAACCATGGCCCGTTGTCCGGTGCTGTATGTCCATGGAAATCATGATAACGGCTACAGCCGGAAGCCCCCCTTGGGCTGCGACTGTATCGAGGATAAGATCGTGGAATTTAACGGTCTGCGGATCTTGGGTCTGGGCGGCTGTCGGAAGTATCATAACGGCTCACACCAGTATACAGAAAAGCAAATGCGCACAAGGATCCGCAAATTGCGGCTTGCCCTGTGGCGGGCAGGGGGTGTGGATGTTGTTGTAACCCATGCACCGGTTGCCGGGGTGGGAGACGGACAAGACCCTGCCCACAAGGGCTTTGCAGCCTTTGCAGAGCTTCTGGATAAGTATCAGCCTGCCTACCTGCTCCACGGTCATATGCACCTTTCCTACGGTCAGGACCGGACCAGAGTGCGGCAGTATGGGAATACGCAGGTGATCAATGTTACGGAGCGGTATGTTCTGGAGATCCCGGAAAGACCCCACGATCCCAGGCACCATAACCGTCTCCGCTGGCGCAACGGTGCTCCGAAGCTCCCGGACGGGATCATCTGAGCCAGATCCCTTCACACAAAGGAGATTTTGTGCGGCAAACCCCAGTACATAAAAATCCTGCACAGACCAAAGTTGGTCTGTGCAGGATTTTTTATAAAAGAAAATTACACCATTGCGGCGGTGATGATGGCCATCTTATAGACCTCATCGGCATTACAGCCGCGGCTCAGGTCATTGATGGGCGCAGCCAGACCCTGCAGGATCGGGCCATAGGCCTCGAAGCCGCCCAGACGCTGGGCGATCTTGTAGCCGATGTTGCCGGCCT
>CAYLNV010000122.1:0-3944 GCA_964385085.1 uncultured Oscillospiraceae bacterium | reverse complement strand
CCCATCACAGCCACACCGCGGCCCACCATCATAGCATATTCACCGCTTGCTTGCAGATTCAGTCCTACCTGCTCCGGCAGCTTTGCCATATTGCGGATCGCCAGCGAAACCGCGGCAACACCTACGGGGATCGACAGCAAGACACTGCGCAGCTTGTATGCCCATCTGCCAATATAGCGCAGATTGATCCATATTTTCTTCATCGTCCGCTTCAGATCCTTCTGCTGGGGCTGATGCTTTGCCCCGGATCTTTGCCGACCCTCATGCCGATTCTTCATAAGCCACCTCCGGCTGTGATTTCCGTTATCATACCACATTTTCTCCCGGTTCGCAACCGGGAATTTATCAGTCCGTTTTATCGTACCTTTTTATTGGTATTCTTGTATCATCAAAGAAACCAAGGAGGTACTTATTATGAAAGCTACTGTTTGTTACCAGCCCCATTGCCTGCCCCGTCGGCCCATTGCATTTCCGGGCGGTGTGAGCCGCCGTCAGTTTTTCGGCAGGCTGTTGGATCTTCTGCTGATCACTGCCTCCGGCATCGGGGTCTCAGCTATGGTCGTCTTTCTGCTGGTGCTGTTCTGATCACTTCTTCTTGTTTTCCCGATAGAGGGCAACCAGCCCCTGGATGATCAGATCCTTTTCATAGACCATGGGGGTGCGGCACATGGGGATCACGAATTTCGCAATACCGCCGGTAACCACCACCGTGGTCTTTTGACCCAGCTCCTCTTCCATCCGTTCGACCATGCCGTCCAGCATACTGGCCGTTCCCATCATGATGCCGCTGCGCATACAGTCGATGGTATTGCGGCCGATGGCTTTTTTCGGCTGGTCCAACTGCAGGCCGGGCAGCAACGCTGTCCGGTCTGTCAGTGCATCCATAGAGATCTTCACACCGGGGCAGATACAGCCGCCGATCAGCGCGCCCTTGTCATCCAGCACCACCATGGTGGTTGCCGTACCCATGTCCACAACGATCATAGGCGGCTTATAGGTCCGCAAGGCCGCCACACAGCCTACCACCAGGTCTGCACCGGTCTGATTCGGGTTCTCCAGACGGATATCCAGGCCGGTCTTCAATCCCGGGCCTACCACCAGGCTTTGCTTGCCGGTGAGCTTTTTTACAGCAGTTTGCATGGAATTGAGGACCTGCGGTACAACAGACGCAATGATCGCGCCCTCAACATTCTCCACCTTGACCCCGTACACCTCCATCAAAATTTTCAGGTCCACGCAATACTGGTCCGATGTTTTGGTGGTCTCTGTGCGAAGCCGGGCTTCAAAGACGATCGTTTCCCCTTCCACACCGCCGATAACGATATTTGAGTTTCCAATGTCAATAGCTAAGATCATGTCCATTCCTCCAAATCTGTTTGCCCAATCAAATAGCAGTTTATAATTTCCTTTCCCTCTGTTTCAATGATGCCGGCTGTGCCGCCACCATGTCCGCAGCTTCCGGGGTTCAGCACCCACAGGCCGTCCGGCAGACATTCACAATCCGGTCTGTGGGTATGTCCGTACAGCACCGCCTGGGCACTATGCTTTCTTGCGTCCGCCAGAAGCGCACCGGTTCCCATTTTTACATGATGGTTATGGCCGTGGGTCATAAAAAGGCGCACACCGCATACGGTATAGCAAAGAACCTCCCGGGCAAAGGGCGGACAGCGGTAGCGGTCGCAATTGCCCGGTACCTGGTGCATGGTCAAGCGGGGATTTTCCTCTGCGATCACCGCACCGTCATCATAATGGTCTCCCAGGTGCACCAGCGCATCCGGTTTTATTATATCCACACATCGGCGCATGAAGCGCAGGCTTGCGTGGGAATCTGAAAAAACAAGGATCTTCATCGTTCACCAACTATTCCAATTTATCATATACTGTATTGTATCGCCTGACGAGCCACGACTCAGAAACGGGTTTGGATCATTTGCTCAGGCTTCTATTATAACAGGCTTTTTGACAGGAGGCAATCAAATGCAGAAAAATTCTCAGGATTTTTCTATGGAGGAGGCTATGCGACTGGCAAATTCTCCTGCCGGGCAGCAGCTTATTGCCATGCTTCAAAGCACAAACAGCCCTCAGCTTCAAACTGCAATGGAGCTGGCGAACCGGGGTGATCTAAAGGCTGCCAGCCAGGCTTTGCGCAGTCTTTTATCCTCGGAGCAGGCACAAAGGCTGATGGATGAGCTTCGGAGGTGATCCATCATGGACGATATGGAAAACAAGCTGGGTGCGATCCTCAATGACCCGGAAATGATGCAAAAAATCATGGCGCTGGCCCAGGATCTGGGGCAAAGCGCCCCGCAGCAGGAAGCCCCCAGGCAAGAGCCTGCCTTTTCCCCCATGCCGGATGTGGATTTTACTACCATACAAAAGCTGGCAGGTCTGGCGGGAAGCAGCAGGATCGACAAAAATCAGCAGGAGCTTCTTCAGGCCCTGCGCCCATATCTGAGCCATCAGCGGATCAACAAGCTGGAACGGGCCATGCGCGCGGCCAAAATGGCAGGGATCGCAACGACCCTTCTGGGCAGGTGAAGGCTATGTATAACCGCTATATCCCCCAGCCGGACGGTTCGTACCGGCGCAACCGGATCCCGGATCCCGGAAATCCGCAAAAGGCCCATATACCAAAGCAGCCGGAGCTGCCAAAGCCGCCACCGCCCCAGGAGGTATCTCATCCCGCTCCCCGAAGGCAGAACACAGGTGCAGGTTTCTTAAACACACTGCTTCCGAAGGGCTTTGATCTGGGTGATCTGATCGTCATGCTGCTTCTGCTGTTGATGGCAGGCGATCACCAAGAGGACCGCAACACAGCTATTTTGACGATGGCACTGTATTTCATACTATAACTTACCCAAAGGTTTGCAGGTAACCCCGAAAAACTTTGTTCAAAAAGCAAGTTGACGAAACAGCAGCAAAATGGTATGCTTATCAATATCCGCCTTCCGCGGACAAAGGTATTTCTGCGAGATACTCTGCAGCAAATCAGAAAGAGAGGTTACCTTTATGAGCAGTACCGTTCAAATCATCATTGCAATGGTCATTTATATGGCTGCGGTGATCGGGATCGGCATCGTATATGCCAAGCGAGCCAATAAAAATTCAGAGGCCTATTTCTTAGGCGGCAGATCCTTAGGCCCATGGGTTACTGCAATGAGTGCAGAGGCATCTGATATGAGCGGCTGGCTTTTGATGGGTCTGCCCGGTGTTGCCTATTGGTGCGGTCTGGCTGATGCCTTTTGGACAGCCTTCGGCTTGGCCGTAGGAACTTATCTGAACTGGCTGCTGGTCTCTAAGCGGCTGCGCCGGTACAGTGTCCGGGCGGGCAACGCGATCACCCTTCCGGAATTTTTCTCCAACCGTTTCCGTGAAGGCAAAAAGACCATCATGCTGATCTCGGCGGTCTTTATCCTGATCTTCTTTACTGTCTATGCCTCCAGTTGCTTTGTTACCTGCGGCAAGCTGTTTTCCGCTCTGTTTGGCGCTGACTATATTTCGATGATGATCTTAGGCGCTATTTTCGTTCTGGTATACACCTTGCTGGGTGGCTTCCTGGCTGAAAGTGCATCCGACTTTATGCAGGCGGTGGTTATGATCTTTGCGCTGAGCATCATCGTGATCCTGGGCACTGTCAATGCAGGCGGTCTTTCCAATGTGATCCAGAACGCGAAGGAGATCCCCGGCTTCCTGGAATTCTTCGGTCTGGCTACACCGACACTGGATTCTGCAGGCACGCAGTTGGTAGAGGGCGGAAGCCCGGTTTTCGGGGATGCCGGTGATTATAGCGCTTTGTCCGTGTTCTCCATGCTGGCTTGGGGCTTGGGTTATTTCGGTATGCCCCAGGTCTTGCTGCGGTTCATGGCGATCCGCAAGGAGGATGAGCTGAAGCGTTCCCGCCGGATCGCAATGATCTGGGTGTGCATTTCCCTGGCTGTTGCCGT
>CAYLNV010000121.1:0-3965 GCA_964385085.1 uncultured Oscillospiraceae bacterium | reverse complement strand
CCCAGCGTGTAAAGCTGGCAACGGAGCTGTCCAGAGTATCCACGGGCCGCACGATCTATATCCTGGATGAGCCGACAACAGGTCTGCACGCAGCGGATGTGCATAAGCTGATCGAGGTGTTGCAGCAGCTTGTGGATGCAGGCAATACTGTGCTTGTGATCGAACACAATCTGGATGTGATCAAAACTGCGGACCACATTATCGACCTTGGCCCTGAGGGCGGAGATGAAGGCGGTCATGTGGTAGTGTCCGGCACACCGGAGGAAGTTGCTGCTTGTGAAGGCAGCTACACCGGCCATTATTTAAAGTCATATCTGTAAAGCGATCCCCGGCCTGCTTCCGGGCCGGGGATGTTGTTCAGTCCATATTTTGATATGCATCTACAGGTAGGATCTCGGACAGCTCCAGCAGTCCGCGATCCCGATCTCCGGCATAATTGCTGGTTGGCAGACGGACAGCGCTGCGAACCACGTTTTCCGGATTGCTGGTGATGGAAAGGGTCATGGTGATCCGCATGATTCCTGGATCAGGCTGGTCGATCAAAACCGTACCGCCATGGGCAGTGGCAACAGCACGAATCAGGGGCAAGCCAAGTCCGATGCCATGGCGGCTGTCCTCCACGCTGGGTTCGCGCTGATAGCGGTTAAAGACATTGGGTGTTTGAGCGGAAGGATCTGCAGCAGCCTGCAATGTGAAGCTGAGCTGTTTGCCGTTTCTGGACAGCCTTGCTTCCAAAATGCTGTCCGGGTTCATAAACTTGACAGCATTGGAGACCAGATTGTAAATTGCCCGTTCCAGCATTTCCCGGTCAGCAAGACCGACGACCGTTGTATTTAGGCCACTGTATTGCAGGCCGATGCCGCAGGAACGCAAATGGGTGTCGATGGCTTCCATGCACTCGTCAAACACGCTGGTAATATCCGTGGTTTCCGGACGGGCGGCGCTGTTTTGCTGATAGCGGTAAGAATCGGACATATTACAGATCATGCGGTGCAGTCGGTGCAAGCCCCGCTGAAGCTGACTCACGCTTTTGGATTCTGCACCTGAGAGAGCATCTGCAACAGTCATGACGCTGTTAAGCGGATTGCGCAAATGCTGAGCGGCTAAGGCAATGGCCCGCAGCTCCGGGTCTTCGGTGTCCAAAACAAATACATCCGTATCTTCTGCCCGGGTAACCTGTGCCTTGTAGGGAACATCTGATATCGTTACAGTCAGGCTCAGCGTTCCACCGGAATAGTTTTCGTATGCCGGGGCATGCTCACCCAGCAGATCGGAGATGCTTGTGCCGGTTGCCAGCAGCTTCTGGCGGGCAGCCTGATTTGTTTGTATGATCGATCCCTGGCGGACGCAGAACGCAGGACGCTCCACAAGCTCCAGCATGGGATAAATGATCCTGTCTTGCTCCATGATCTTCCTCCTTTGGAGCCTGAGCATATGATCCGAACGCGTCTGAGATGGCGCTTGATCGGCTCAGACTTCCTTTTGTTATCATTGATGGAAAGCCCATCGGTTTCATTTGAGATTGCCTGAACCAATTATCCATCTATCTCAGGTCGCAGCGCAGAAATATGTTTGGATCATATTACTCAGGCTATAGGATGCACATTTTTGAAGAAAAATTCCCCATAAACATTCTGTTTTTTTCTATTCTAACGAATATTGTGAAAAATAGCAAGGAAAATCCACGAAAGAGGCGAAAATATGTCGATTCACGATGGCCACCGCCAAAGATTAAAAGAACGGTTTTTACAAGAGGGGCTGGATCATTTTGACGATCTGCATGCCCTTGAATTGCTTTTGTTTTATTGTGTTCCCCGAAAGGATACCAATCCGTTGGCACATAGATTGTTGGATCAATTCGGTTCATTCGATGGGGTCTTAGATGCAAATCCCCGGGAACTGATGGCAGTGCCCGGTGTTGGTGAAAATGTTGCGGCATTTATATCCCTTCTGAAATCCGCCTGGCGGTATTACGAGGTCAAAAGAAGAAAAAGCGAGAAGGCACTGACAACGGTCGAGAAATGCGGTTTCTACATGAAGCCTTATTTTGTAAACCGAAATGTGGAAACGGTCTTTATACTGTGCCTGGATGCAAAGTGCAAGGTCCTTTGCTGTAAAATGATAGGAGAAGGCAGTGTAAATTCTGCGAATATCTCTGTCCGGAAGATCGTGGAAACGGCGATCAATGCAAATGCCAGCACGGTGATCCTGGCACACAATCATCCCAGCGGGCTGGCACTTCCTTCCGGTGAGGATGTTCAGACCACGCAACGGCTTGCCCAGGCATTGAAGGCAGTCGAGATCATCCTGGCAGATCATCTGGTATTTGCAGACGGTGAATTTGTGTCCATCGCCCAGTCCGGTGGTTACACCATCCCCAGCAATTGGGATTTTGGAGATATGCCATGACATTGATCCTTTGTGCTGACGATCATAACGGATTGCTGTTCAATAAGCGCAGACTAAGCCGTGATAGTGCTGTATGCGAACATATCCTGGCACTGTGCGGCGGCAGACCTCTTTGGATGAATGAGTATTCTGCGGCTATCTTTCCCCAGAATACTCCCAATATTTGTGTTTCTGAGAATTTCTGGGAGATGGCAGGGGAAGGGGATTTCTGTTTTGCGGAGAATGCAGACCTGTCAGTGATCTCTGGGCAAGCGAAAAAGCTTGTTATTTACCGCTGGAATCGCAGCTATCCTTCCGATGTAAAGCTTTCGGAGAGGATCCTGGCAGACAGAAAGCTTACCCATACATTTGCGTTTGCAGGAACGTCCCACCCCTGCATTACCCAAGAGGTATATGAATGATGAGAAGAGTATATAGCAACAAGAAACAGCCCTGGAGCTTTGGGATCACGCTGATCGCCATCGCGCTGATCGCAGTCTATTTGATCCAGATGCAGACGGACTTGCCGCAGTACAGTTTTTCATTGTCGGATATTCCTGAATTTTCCGGTGAGCCGTATGTGGTGCTTTATGACAATCAGCCTCAGTTTACGGAGGAGGATATTACAGTCGATTCCTACGAATACTATTCTCCGTTGGACGCGCTTGAACGCTGCGGCTACGCAATGGCCTGCATCGGCAGAGATCTGATGCCTACGGAAGACCGGGAAAGCATCAGCTCTGTAAAGCCCTCCGGATGGGTACAGGCCCAATATGATTTCGTGGATGGCGGCAACTTGTATAACCGTTGCCACCTGATCGGCTTCCAGCTTGCAGGTGAAAATGCAAACGAACGAAACCTGATCACAGGCACACGCTACTGCAATGTAAACGGTATGCTGCCCTTTGAAAACATGGTGGCAGACTATGTTCAGGAAACCGGCAATCATGTGCTTTACCGGATCACACCGGTCTTCTTTGAGGAGGAACTGGTAGCCAGAGGTGTGCAGATGGAGGCTTGGTCCGTAGAGGACAGCGGCGAGGGGATCTGCTTCCATGTGTATGTGTATAACGTTCAGCCGGGTGTGGTGATCGACTATGCAACCGGCGGTAGTTATCCGGAGGGGGAAGCGCAGACCACCGTGGCTGCACAGACAGATGGATCTACCTACATTCTGAATACAAGCTCCCGCAAGTTCCACAGAGAAGACTGCGCTCAGGGGCAAAGCATTAAGGATAAAAACAAGGCGTTTTTCACCGGCAACCGGGAAGAACTGATCGAAGAAGGATATACTGAGAGTAAATGCTGTGATCCGTGAGGTGATTGGATGGACCGATTTGAATTAGCAGCACCTTATCAGCCGACGGGAGACCAGCCGGAGGCTATCGCAAAGCTGACGCAGGGTGTTAAAAATGGCTTAAGAGAGCAGGTCTTGCTGGGTGTTACCGGCTCGGGTAAGACCTTTACCATGGCCAACGTCATCGCAAATGTGAACCGCCCGACGCTGGTTCTGGCCCATAATAAGACCCTTGCGGCGCAGTTATGCTCCGAATTCCGGGAATTTTTTCCCAATAATG
>CAYLNV010000120.1:0-3978 GCA_964385085.1 uncultured Oscillospiraceae bacterium | reverse complement strand
CGCTGGATACCGGTATTCTGGTATGTATTCTCATACGCCGCCGAAACACGCATCGGCGAAAATACCGCCAATAGCATAACCATTGCCATAAAGACCGATGCAATGGTTTTTTTCATCTGCGTCCCTCCTTTGTAAAAAATGTCGATATTCGCTATATTTTACCTCTTTTTTTCCCAAAAAGCAAGTGTAGATGTAACTGCAGCTGCCCCCAGACCGTCAATGCCCCATCCTTGCACCAAATTTCTGTTTGACGAACAGAAATTTGTCGACCCGCTTTTTTGCAGTTTCGATTGCCCTATATCTATATCTATATCTTTATCTATATCTATATTTATATCTATATCTATAACTATATCTATATCTTTTACTATATCTAGTTACGACAAGTTGTTTTCAGTCTGTATGCTTTTAGAGCGTTTATGTGCCCGTTCCAGCGTTGGCTTGATGGCGCAGAAAACCGTTGCAGGCGCAGGCTTTTTCGTATCCAGGTCCGGCTCGGCTTCATCCAGTGCGTATTTGCAAAGCATTTCAAAAAATTCCAGTTTTTCTTTATTTGTCTGAAATTTTTCTGCACATTCCCAGTAAGAACGGTAGAATGTGAATTGATTTCTCATAGCGATCTCCTCCTTTCGTTTTGCAGCTTGCTTGTTTGCGCTGCCATTATACAAAGGTATTGGGAGAAACGCTTCCCGCTTTTTTTCCAACCCTTAAGAAATTCCTTTTTCTGTGGATAAAGTTGTGGATAAGCTGTTGACAACCTGTGCATATCTTTTTTGTGCAAAAACCATAATGATCCTGCCGCCACAAAATCTGTGCGGAAAGTGGTTTACAAGTACCGAGAAAGATGATACAATTATTCGGTAAAGGAGGTGGACGCAATGGGTCGCTTTGTACGGCACCTGATCGATACATTCCGAAAGAGCGATGTTATGCTTCTGCTGCTATGCCTGATCGCCTCAGCCTTTGGCTGTCTGATGGTAGCCAGCACCACCAATTATTCTGACGACTCAGTGCGTTACCTGGTGGTCCAGATCGGTGCGGCTGTTTTGGGTGTGCTGATGTACGGTGTTTTTTCCGGCATTGACGCAGAGTTTTTTGCAGAGCACCGGACCGCAATGGTCATTTTCAATACCTTCCTGCTTTTGATGCTGATCCCCTTCGGCGAGACAGTTAACGGCAACCGAAGCTGGCTGGACTTTCCTTTCCTGCCCTTTAACATTCAGGCAGCGGAAATTTGTAAGATCACTTATATCCTGATCATGGCCTCAGTCATGGCCTCCCACCAAAACCGGCTCAGCTCCGTAGGCTCTGTCATGCATATGGTGCTGCATTTGGGGATCCTGGTAGGTCTGAATATGGTCCTTTCCAAGGACGCGGGTGTTTCCCTGATCTTTGTTGCTATCTTCGCAGGTATGGCTTTTGCCGGTGGTGTAAAGCTGATCTGGTTTCTGGTGGCAGGCGGCGGGATCGTGGCGGTCTTCCCCTTTGTCTGGAACAATATCATGGACGAATATCAGCGTCTTCGTATCGAGGTGCTGTTCAATCCCGAGCTTGACCCCAACGGTCTGGATGCCCGCTACCATACCGTCCGTTCTCTGCGCTCCCTTACCGGCGGCGGCATGACCGGACAGGGTCTGTTTGAAGGCACAAGAACCCAGCAGGGCGCACTGTTTGCCCAGCATACTGACTACATTTTCTCCGCCATTGGCGAGGAGCTGGGTTATGTGGGCTGCGTGCTGGTGATCCTTCTGTTAGGCCTGATCGTAGCCCGGTGTATCTGGGTAGGCAACCGCAGTCAGGATAATATGCGCCGACTGATCTGCTACGGTGCAGCGGCTGCACTGAGCTTCCAGATCATTATCAACGTGGGCATGTGTATCGGTGTTATGCCGGTTATCGGTCTGACACTTCCCTTCATCAGCTACGGCGGTTCTTCTCTGGTTACGCTGTTTGCTATGATGGGTCTGGTGTCCGGTGTATATGCCCGTCCCAACGCTGCCAGCCACGAGCGCTATATCCGCGCTCCATACCGTCTCAGTGAAAAACATTTTTGAATAAAAGGAGATACCACATGAAAGCATTTATGGACAAGGATTTCCTGCTGGAAACCGAAACCGCCAAGCACCTGTTCCACGACTATGCGGAAAATATGCCTCTGGTGGACTATCACTGCCATCTGAACCCCCGGGAGATCTACGAGGACCGTCGGTTTGAAAACCTGGCTCAGGTCTGGCTGGGCGGCAAGCAGGCAGACGGCTCTTACTTTGGCGACCACTACAAGTGGCGCGTCATGCGCAGTAACGGCACTGACGAGGATTACATCACCGGCTCACAGCCTGATTACGAGCGGTTTCTGAAATTTGTGGAAGCGCTGGAAATGGCCATCGGCAACCCCATGTACCACTGGTGCCACCTGGAGCTGCGGAAGTTCTTCGGCATTGAGGAGACCCTCACTGTTGAAAATGCCCCCGCCATCTGGGAAAAGGCAAACAAGCTGCTGCAGGAAGATCCGGACATGACTGCCCGTGGTCTGATCCGCAAGTCCAATGTGGCATTTATCGGCACTACCGACGATCCCATCGACAGCCTGGAATGGCACGAAAAGATCGCCGCTGACCCCACCATTACCACCGTCGTTGCCCCCTCCTACCGGCCCGACAAGGCCATCAATATCCACAAGGCCGGCTGGAAGGAATACATCGCACAGCTAGCAAAGAGCGTTGGCAAACTGAGCCTGCCCACCGCACAGTCTGTGCTGGATGCGCTGGTGGAGCGGCTGGAGTTCTTTAAGGCCCACGGCTGTAAGGCCAGCGACCACGGTCTTGATTATATCCCCTTCCGGGAGGCTTCTATGGAAGAAGTGGAGTCCATTTATCAGAAGGCCCTTTCCGGTGCGGCCCTCACTGTGGAGGAGACGGAAAAGTTCCAGACTGCTGTTCTTATTTGCCTGGGCAAGGCATACCACCGTCTGGACATTGCTATGCAGCTACATTACTCCTGCATCCGCAACAACAGCACCCGGGTATTCCGCAAAATGGGTGTGGATACCGGTGTGGACGCTATTTCACAGAATACCTGCGGCGCAGACATTGCAAAGCTTCTGGACGCACTGGATGTGGACGGCTGCTGCCCCAAGACCATTCTGTACTCCCTGAACCCTGCAGACAATGCCCAACTGGGTACGCTCATCGGCTGCTTCCAGGACAGCTCTGTTCCCGGCAAGATGCAGCACGGCTCTGCCTGGTGGTTTAACGACACCAAGACCGGCATGATCGACCAGATGATCTCTCTGGCCAACCTGGGTCTATTAGGCAACTTCGTCGGTATGCTTACCGACTCCCGCTCCTTCCTGAGCTATGCCCGCCACGATTATTTCCGTCGGATCCTGTGTAACCTGATCGGCTCCTGGGTCGAAAACGGTGAGTATCCCAACATTGATCCTTCTCTGAAGAAGATCGTTGAAGGCATTAGCTGCCGCAACGCTATGCGTTACTTCGGCCTGAACTAAGCATTACAAATCACCCCGGCTGAGCGAAACCCCAATGTCATTCAGTTAAGAAGGATCGTCATTCCGAAACCGGTTCGCAATGACACTTAACGTAATGACGTTGGTGTGAAACCCGGCCGGGGTGATCCATAAAACTGAAGCTCTCTCTTTTTTTCAAGAAAGCGAAAGGAGAGAAATTCGTTATGAAGCGCAACAATCAGATCAACGTTCCCCAGGCACGGGAGGCTATGGACAAGTTCAAGATGCAGGCCGCTTCCGAGGTCGGTGTTAACCTGACCAACGGCTACAACGGCCACCTGACCAGCCGCGAGGCCGGCTCCGTCGGCGGCCAGATGGTTAAAAGGGTCCCATACGAACACACAGCTTTGACCGCCATAACCGTATTGCAATAGGCCACATCCAAACCGTGCGATACATAGCGGCAATCATAGCCTAAATAACCGGCGATGACATAGAAAAGGGGCTGTAAA
>CAYLNV010000119.1:0-3981 GCA_964385085.1 uncultured Oscillospiraceae bacterium | reverse complement strand
GTCCTTCGTGATGGCAGACATTCCCGGTATTATCGAGGGTGCTGCGGACGGTGCGGGCCTGGGCCATGACTTTTTGCGGCATATCGACCGCTGCCGGCTGCTGGTCCATGTGATCGATGTTTCCGGCTCTGAGGGACGGGATCCGGTGGAGGACTTTGATGCCATCTGTGCAGAGCTGGAAAACTACTCTGTGGACCTGAGCAACCGTCCTATGATCGTGGCGGCAAACAAGACCGACCTTCTTATGCCGGAATCTGATAATCTGGAACGGCTTCGTGCCCATGTGGAAAAAGCCGGCTGTGAGCTGTATGAGATCTCTGCCGGTACGACCCAGGGAACGAGGAACCTGATGCGCGTTGTGGCAGAAAAGCTGCGCACCCTTCCGCCTGTAACCATTTACGAGCCGGAGTATGTGGAGGTCATTGAATCCGCAGGCGATCCCACTGAGCTGGAGATCGAGCATCTGGGCAATACATGGGTCGTTACCGGAAACTGGCTGGAGCGGCTCATTGTGAATATCAATTTCGACGATTACGAATCCCGCAATTACTTCGACCAGCAGCTTCGCAAATGCGGTCTGTTTGCCCGGCTGGAGGAAATGGGGATCCAGGACGGCGACGTGGTGGATATTTACGATATGGAATTTGAATATCAACGATAAAAAATATTTGCCATTTTCGATTATTTAGGATATAATGATAGCGTCATCAAAAGATGGCGCTATCATTTGTTTTTAGGGGGAATTTCCGGTGATTTGGAATTTGAATCAGATAAACTTCCGTCAGTACGGTACCATTTTGCCTGAAAAAGAGCAGGCATTTACACAATTCAATTGTCATAGCATACCGCTTTCGCCGGAAAACACCTGCGTGTACCGGTGCGTAGCGGATACCTGGCTCAATTCTGAGTTCGGTCAAACGATCCTGTCTGTATCTCTGGATGGAGAGTCCTACCGGGATTTTTACCTGGATAAGCAGGCATGGATCCGCAAGGGTGTGTGGTTTGCCCTGACGGCACTGCACGGGAATTCCTCTGTGAAAATGGCAGGCAACTCCTTGCCTCATGAGGCAGAGACCCGGGCGGCTGCCGGGAATTTTGAGATCCGGCCTGAAATGAAGGTGGACTGCATTTATACCTTTTTCTACCACGAAAAGGAGCAGGGCTTCGTATTCCCGGGAGAATCCCATTCCATGATGGAACTGACCTATGTAGATCAGGGCTCGATCCATTCCGTAGCAGACGGACAGGACCTGCTGCTGGAGCAGGGGGATATGGTGCTGTACGGTCCGGGGCAGTGGCATATGCAGTATTCCGATATCGGCATCGCACCCCGGTATGTAACCATTTCCTTTGATGTGTCCGGCTGTGATGTTTCCGGCCTGCTGAACCGGAAATTCCGTTCTTCCCAAAAGGCCATTTCGCTGCTGCAGCAAATGCTCCATGAGCAGGAACGGATGGACCGTGGCGCCAACGATATGATCATCGGCTTGCTTACGGTGCTGCTGATCACCCTTCTGCGGGCAGCAGATTCGCCCAATGATCGGATCCAGCCTCCCCACTGTGTCAACAATGAAAATGAGATCATCCGTCGGGCGCAGCAGTATATCAGCCAGAATGTGCGGGAAAAATTGTCTGTAACTCTGGTTGCAAGGATGACAGATGTGAGCACCAGCTACTTAACAGCGCTGTTTCATAAGCATCTGCAGATCTCGCCCGGTGAGTACATCCGTCGGATCAAGCTGCAGGAAAGCAAGCAAATGATCCGGGAGGGGAACAAGAATTTCACCGAGATCGCAGCCCTGCTGCAGTACTCCACCATTCACCATTTCTCCCGGCAGTTTAAGGAGAAATTCGGCATTACTCCCTCGGAGTATGCCAAGTCCCTAAAATAAGTTTAATTGCAGGGCGGGGACGTGCCCCCGCCGACGGTCGAGAAACGCAAACGGCGGGAGACAGCCCCCGCCCTGCGGTATATGAAGCTTAAGCGGTTAGGAGAGTCCTATGGATTTTAAAGTTCTGGCAGTAGGCGATGTGGTCGGCGGTCCGGGCATGGACCGGATCGGCAAAAGTCTGCGCTATTTAAAGCGCCAAACAAAGGCGGATTTTGTCATTGTCAACGGAGAAAATGCCAGCGTCGTGGGCATTACCCCTCAGCAGGCAGAGGATATTCTGGACGCAGGTGCAGATGTGATCACCATGGGTAACCATACCTTTGGCAAACGGGAGATCGTAAACTATATGGAAGACAGCTCCCGGATCTTACGCCCGGCCAATTATGCCCCCCAATCCCCAGGCAGAGGCTGGGGGATCTTTGATTCCCGGTGCGGCCCGGTGGCAGTGATCGACCTGCAAGGCAGGGTCAATATGGACTACACACCGGATAATCCCTTCCTGCAGGTGGAGAAGATCCTGAAAACCCTGGATACCAAGCTGATCTTTGTGGAGCTTCACGCGGAAGCCACCTCGGAAAAGCTGGCCATGGGCTATATGCTGGACGGTCGGATCAGTGCCCTTTGGGGCACGCATACCCATGTGCCCACGGCAGATGCCCAGGTCCTTCCCAAGGGAACAGGCTATGTAACGGACCTGGGCATGACCGGTCCAAAACATTCTGTGCTGGGCATCCGGCCGGAATTATCCATTGCCAAGTTCCGAGGAGACCTGACCAGCCGTTACCAGTGGGCAGATGGCCCAACAAAAATGGAAGCTGTTTTATTTACCATCGATACAGCCACCGGCCTGTGCCGGAAAGCAGAAAGGGTGGATGTAGGCTATGAAGATCCTGCACAGCGCTGACTGGCATCTGGATGCACCCCTGACCTCACTGGAGGAAGGTGCAGCCCAGGCCTTGCGTAAGGAAATGAAGAAGATCCCGGAGAAGATCGCCGACCTTTGCCGTCAGGAGCAGTGCGACCTGATGCTGCTGTCCGGAGACCTGTTTGACGGCCAATGGAGCCGCCAGACCCTTGAAAGCGTGAAGGAAGCGCTGGGTTCATTAAATATCCCGGTCGTCATCACACCGGGAAATCATGACTATTGTGCCGTTGGCAGTCCTTACCTGGAAGAACAGTGGCCGGAAAATGTGCATATTTTCAAAAAGCCCCAAATGGAAAGTATGGTGCTGCCGGCACTTGACTGCCGAATTTACGGCGGCGGCTATGATTCCATGGATTGTCCGGGACTGTTAAAGCGATTCCGTGCCCAGGGGGAGGAGCGCTGGCACATCGGTGTGCTCCATGCAGAAGCAGGCAACACAAATTCTGCTTACTGTCCGATCACCAAATATCAGATCCAGGAATCCGGTCTGCACTACCTGGCCCTGGGCCATATCCATAAGCAGGGAAGTCTGCCCGGGGGCGAGACGGTGTGCGTTTGGCCCGGCTGTCCCATGGGGCATGGCTTTGACGAGACTGGTGTAAAGGGTGTTATCATCGCAGATCTGGAAGAAAGCGTCAGTATCAGCTTTGTGCCGCTGGATACGCCCCGGTTTTATGATGAGGATGTGGATGTGAGCGATGATCCCGTGGCTGTGCTGGCAGGGATATTGCCTGCTGTGGAAAGCCGGGATCTTTACCGGGTAACCCTTTCCGGTTACAGTGCCGGTCTGGACCTTGCAGCCTTGCGGTCCCGGTTTTCGCATATTCCTTATTTGTATCTGCGGGATGAGACCCAGCCGGAGGTAGACCTGTGGGGCATGACCGATCAGGATTCTCTGGAAGGTCTGCTGTTTTCTGCGCTGAAGCAAAGTCTGGACGGACCCAGTGAGGAAGCCGCAGAGCGGGCAACGCTGGCGGCCAGAATTTGCCGCAGGATCCTGGACGGTCAGGAGGTGAAGCTGCCATGAAGATTTACTCCATGACTGCCACCTTTGGTAAGCTCACCCATGAGACCCTGACGCTGAAGCCGGGGCTGAATGTGATCCACGGTCCGAACGAATGGGGCAAAAGTACATGGTGCGCATTTCTTGTGAATATGCTCTAC
>CAYLNV010000118.1:0-4011 GCA_964385085.1 uncultured Oscillospiraceae bacterium | reverse complement strand
GACTAAGGGCAAGGCGACCGCCGCACCCGAGGAAGATCCGAAGCCTGCAGAGGAATAGCGATATATCATTGAAAAGCACCGCAGCTCATGGTACACATAGTTTTATAAAAAATTTTTCAAATTCGTATCAATGATCATCCGACAAATATTGACTTGTTTTTTACCGTATGATACAATCAAATCGGCAATACTAAAAAAGTTGAGAGGTGTTTTTAAGTATGAAATATTGTACAAATTGCGGCACACAATTAGCAGATGAAGCCCATGTTTGCAGCCAATGCGGTACTGCCTTGGGTCAGGCTCCCGCTCAGCAGGGCTGCGCACCTGCTCAGGTGTCTGGATTGGCAACGGCTGCGAAGATCCTGATGATCATCAGCACAGTTGTTATGGGCTTTTACCTGTTTCCCCTGGCTTGGTGCCTGCCGATGACCATTTCCTACAGCAAGAAGCTGAAGCAGGGTCAGCCTGTGAGCACCGGCTTTAAGATCTGCACACTGTTGTTTGTGAACACGATCAGCGGCATCCTGATGCTTTGCGACAAGAATAACTAAAAATCTGCAAAAAAGAAGGGGTGTGTTGCAAAATACTGCAGCACACCCTTTTTGATACAAGCATCTGCGTCTGCAAATTCTAACGATAGATTTTTGGATTTTGCAACAGACCCATATATAATCAGACTTCCGTCGGCATTTCCGGGGAATACTGTAACAGAACAAAGAAAAGGGGGATATTTTTATGGCAGCGATTCAAGTAAATGAAAAGCAATTAAAGGATCTTTTTCAGCAGGACAAGCCTGTGTTGGTAGATTATTGGGCTCCCTGGTGCGGCTACTGCCGTCGGATCGGTCCTGCCTATGACCAAATCGCGGAAGATTTCAGCCAGCAGGTGGCGGTGGTGAAGGTCAATATCGACGACGAGCCTGGGCTTGCGCAGGCGGAAAAAATCGAGGTGATCCCAACGCTGGTGTTCTACAAGGGCGGACAGGCAGTGAACTCCATTGCTGCGCCTGGTTCTAAGGCTGTCATCGAGAGCTTTATTGGGGAATCCTTAGGGAGATAAGGCCATGGAAAAGCTTTATGATATGGTCATCGTGGGCGGTGGGCCCGGCGGATATGCTGCTGCCCTCTATGCCGCCCGGGCAGGGCTGAAGGTGGCAGTGCTGGAAAAGCTGTCTGCCGGCGGCCAAATGGCTTTGACCCACCAGATCGATAATTATCCCGGCTTCCCTGAGGGGATCGACGGCTTCGAGCTGGGTGAAAAAATGCAGGTACAGGCGGAGCGCTTTGGCGCAAAAACGGAATATGTGGAGGTCCGGGGCGCAGATCTGCAGGCAGACCCCAAGGTGCTGGAGACAAGCGGAGGCTGCTTTTACGGCAGGACCGTGGTGATCGCCACCGGCGCAAACCCAAAGACCTTGGGCCTTCCAGGGGAAGCGGAATTGGCCGGGCGGGGCATCCACTATTGCGCCGCCTGCGACGGAATGTTTTACAAGGGCAAGACCGTAGTGGTGGTGGGCGGCGGCAACAGTGCCGCGGCAGATGCCATGCTGCTCAGCCGGGTGGCAGAGCAGGTGATCCTTGTCCATCGGCGGGATACCCTGCGGGCAACAAAGGTCTATCATGAACCATTGATGAGCGCTTCCAATGTGCAGTTTCTGTGGAACAGCCAAGTGTCTGAGATCCTGCGGGATCAGAAAGTTACCGGTGTCCGGGTGAATAATATCCAAACCGGGCAGACGCAGACGATTTCCTGCGACGGTCTGTTCATCAGTGTGGGAAGGCGACCGGCAACGGAGCTGTTCAGCCAACTGGCGCTGGACGAAAATGGCTATATTATAGCCGGTGAGGACACCCGGACAAGCATCCCCGGTGTGTATGCAGTGGGAGATGTGCGCACAAAGGCTTTGCGGCAGGTCGTTACCGCAGTGGCAGACGGCGCGGCGGCGGTTTATCAGGCCGAAGGTTTTGTTGAATAATGATACGATTATACAAGGGGTAGACTTTACAAGTATTTGTGGAAAAGGTATAATATAAACAAATGGAGGGATCAGCAATGAAAAAATGGATGATCAATTTGCTGATCGGTGTATTTGCAGCAGTATTTTTGGTCAGCGGATTTTTCCTGCTGCGCTATTATATCGGCATTTGGGAGAACCAGAAGACCTACCGCGATCTGGCATCGCTGGTGGACCGTTCCCACACCGATCCTACAAAAGAGACAGGAGCGCCTGCAGAGGAGGAAACCGAGGATACCGGCCCGCAGCTCGTGCAGGTGCAAGACCCGGAGACCGGTGAAATGGTGGAGGTCCTGGCAGATTATGCAGAGCTTTATCTTATAAACAACGATCTGGTGGGCTGGATCAGCATTGCGGACACCAACATCAATTATCCCGTGGTCCAGGACCCGGAAAATAAGGACTATTACCTCTACCGGGATTTCTATAAAAACTGGAACAAAAGCGGCTGTCTGTATGCCCGGGAGGTCTGCGATGTGGCTGCCCCCTCGGACAACATCACCATATACGGTCATAATACCAATGGCGGCGGTGTCATGTTCCATGACCTGAACGGCTATACCCAGAAAAGCTTCTGGGAGACCCACCAGTATATCCGGTTCGATACCCTGACGGAGTACCACACCTACCAGATCATTGCGGTATTCAAGACCTCTGCCAATCTGGGCGACGGCTTTTCCTATTATGCCTTTGTGGACGCAGAGACGGAAGCGGAGTTTGACGAATATGTGAAAACCTGCAAGGACCTGTCCTTCTATGACACAGGCCTGTCAGCAAGCTACGGAGATAAGCTGATCACCCTGTCCACCTGTGAGTATACATTAAATAACGGACGATTAGTGGTAGTTGCCAAGAGAATAGGAGAATAGGTGTGTTTGGAAATGTAAAAACAATGTGTGCAAGCTTTCTAAAAATGGGTGTACCTTATTTTGATGTGATCATCTATAAGGATGGCAAGGAATTGCTTCGACATATGGACGGCTTTGTGGATGTGGAAAGGAAGATCCCGCCCAAGGGCGATGAACAGATCAATGTGTATTCCAATTCCAAGCCCGTTACCGTTGTGGCTGCCTTGAAGCTGTGGGAAAAGGGTATGTTCAATCTTGAGGACGAGCTATCAAAATATTTGCCGGAATACAAGGAAATGACTGTGCAGACAGAAAATGGCATCGTTCCGGCTAAGAATCCCATTAAGATCTGGCATTTATTTACAATGACTGCAGGCTTTCACTACAATAATTCCGGTCCTTGGCTGGATGAATTGCGGAAAAACACAGACGGACGCTGCCCCACCCGGGAAGTGGCGCGGTATCTGGCAAAGTCGCCTCTGCTCTATGAGCCGGGAACCGACTATCGCTACAGCCTTGCCCACGATGTGCTGGCGGCACTGGTGGAAGTGGTTTCCGGTCGGCCGTTTAATGACTATGTAACAGAAAACATCTTCGCGCCTTTGGGTATGACCCATTCCACATTCCTGTATCCTTACGACCGGTTGCCTGCTCATTATGATTTTGTCAAAGCAGATAAGACCCTGCGGCGCAGAACAGTCAATGAATTTCGGTTTGGGCCGGAGCATGCCAGCGGCGGTGCGGGTCTGGTGACAACAGTGGATGACTATATCAAGTTTGCCGAGGCGCTGCGTACCTATAAGCTTCTGAAAAAAGAAACCACCGAAATGATCCAAAGAAACTGGCTGACAGACGAACAACACGAAAAGTTCGGGCACAAGGTCAATTATTACTATGGCTTAGGTATGCGCACTGCAAAACCGGGAACTGCCCGGGCAGACTTTGGCTGGGGCGGCGCAGCAGGAACGATAATGAATGTGGATATTCCCCACGGCATTACTGTGTTCTATTCCCAGCACTTAAGATCCTCGCCTAATATGTCTATGCGCAGCCGTGTCTACGATGCTCTTTTGCGGGATCTGGGCTACGATCTGGAAGTGGATATTCCCACTCCGGAAGAAAACAATCTTACTTATTAAGCAAAGGGGG
>CAYLNV010000117.1:0-4049 GCA_964385085.1 uncultured Oscillospiraceae bacterium | reverse complement strand
GATATTTGCATGGCTTTTGATGAGTGCGTAGAAAACCCTGCACCAAGAGACTATGTAAAGCAGAGCGCAGACCGGACCTTCCGGTGGCTGGAACGCTGTAAAGCAGAAAATGCCCGACTGAATTCGCTTCCTGATACGGTGAATCCCCAGCAAATGCTTTGGGGAATCAATCAGGGCGGAATTTATGCCGATATCCGCGTTGATCATATGAAGCGGATCGCAGACCTTGATCTGCCCGGTTATGCCATTGGCGGTCTGGCAGTAGGGGAGACCGCACAGGAAATGTATGACATTATCGATGCGGTGGAACCGCATATGCCTGCGGATAAGACACGCTATCTGATGGGTGTTGGAACACCCAGCAATATTATTGAGGCTGTCGCACGGGGCGTTGATTTCTTTGATTGCGTTATGCCGGCAAGAAATGCCCGCCATTCAAGGCTGTTTACCTGGGAAGGCGCTATCAATCTGAAAAATGCCAAATACGCGAAAGATCTGACTCCCATTGATCCGCAGTGTGATTGCCCGGTCTGTCGCAGATATTCCAGGGCCTATATCCGTCATTTGTTTGTTGCAGATGAAATGCTGGCAATGCGTCTTGCGGTCATGCACAACCTGTATTTCTATAATAAGCTGATGGAACGGATTCGCCATGCCCTTGATCACGGCATTTTTGACGCGTTCCGACAGGAGTATTCTGAAAAACTGGGACGCAGAATTTAAATATAGCTTGCAATTTGCTCAAATAATGGTATAATTGATAGTACAATCTGAAATGAAGGAGTTTTATCCATGTTTCCTATTTTGACTGACACCCCCACCGGCGGCATGAGTTCTACCATCATCATGCTTGTGATCATGGTTGCCGTATTCTATTTCATGCTGATTCGTCCCGAGAATAAGCGGAAGAAAGAGCAGGAGAATATGCGCTCTGCCCTTAAGGAAGGCGATAAGATTACGACGATCGGCGGCATTACCGGTACGATTGTCAGCGTTAAGGACGAGAAATTCGTGCTGGAGACCGGTGCTGATCAGGTCCGTATCGAATTTGCAAAGTGGGCCCTTTCTACCAACGAAACTGCTACGGAGAATGCCAAGGCAGAAGCCAAGAAGCGTCAGGAAGAAAAGGCAAAGGCTAAGGCTGAGAAGAAGGCCGGAAAGTAATGATAAAAGCTTCGGAATGAGTTTGTGATCTCATTCCGAAGCTTTTTTAATGTTTATTTCGCCAGACGGTCAATAGGTGAACCAGAGTGGATACCATCAGAATACCAACAGCGATCACACCGGCGATCGAAATCGTGTGTGTCCCCTGAGCAGCAAAGCCGGACATATCTCCGCGGACAAGATAATTTGTAGTGTAATAAACACCTGATCCGGGAATCAACGGGATAATGGATATTACCAGATAAGAGATGGCCGGGAATTTTCGAATTCTGGCAATTGCTTCTGAATAAACACTGCTGATCACACCGGCACAGAAAAACGCGATCAGGTCATTGTATCCAAAATGCAGGCAAGCCAAATAGGCAGCCCAGCTAATAGCACCGCCAAGAACACAAAGGATAAACCCGGATCCGTGTATATTGAAGATCAACGAGAAACCTATGCAGGCAACGAAGCTTGCCAGGATCTGGATCCAACAGGAATATGTGATCGATGCCGCGTATACCGGTTCTCCCCAGAGAGCAGTTGATGCGCGCCAGGCGACACCTGTTCCCAATGCAATGGCTGCTGCGATCAGAAAGACCTGCATAATACGGTTAATACCGGAATTAGTGTCGCCAAAAATAATATCCCGCATTGCATTTGTGATCAGAAGTCCCGGCACCAGAAGCATTAAGGCACCGATTACAACAGAATCTGCATTGCTTGCAATGCCAACAGCACCAAAGGCATATGCAGCAAAGGCCATCAGAAAGGCACTGGCCATGGTGTTGAAAAATGTATTGACCTTCATTTTGTCCATAAGGCGGTTTGACAGGCCAATCAAGATGCCGCAAATTCCTGCGCATAAGCCATCGATAAACCTACCGCCAAACAGAATGGAAAAACCAAAACCACCGAGGAAATGACCGAGCAGATGGGCAGGGAAGGAGTAAGAAATTCTGCTTCTATCAGTTTCTTTTAGCCACTGTACGGCAACCTCAGGCTCAGGTTTTTCGGTACATATTCTGCGGCTGAGACTGTTATAACGTTCCACACCGTCTAAGTCGTTGCCATGAAAACCGATCCGACGCATCCGCGACATAGACTTTCCTTCTGCGGTGGTCATGCCAACAATGAGACAGTTGGGGATTGAAAATACTTCAGATTTGATTCCGTAGGTTGCCATGATCCGGTTGACGCTATCTTCAACACGGTAAGTTTCCGCACCGCACATAGCCAGTCGGTATCCAAGATCGGTAGCCATATCCAAAAGTGTATTGTGATCCATAGGGAGTTTTCCTCGTCCTAAAAATTAAGAATAAAGGGTGTGCTGCAGTATTTTGCAACACACCCTTTTTGTTACCAGGTTATATAGGGTAAGTAAGCGGAGAACGAGGATTTATTCTACAGCATAGAAATTAGCAAGAATAGAATCGATGGTGTTCTCATTAAGGGTTGTAACAGTGATATTGGCAAGATACCCATTACACTTGATAGAGATGATCGTCTCATACATTGCAATGCCGCTGATCTGTGCGGATATGTTCAAACACTTGTGTTCTTTTCCGGCGATCTCTACACTGCCAATTTCGTAGGTTACATCGGTGTAACCCACATTCTCAAAAGCTTGCTTAAGGGTTGAATAAGCGGTCTCATAATTCGTTTCGATGTCGAGAATAGCAAGTGTAAGAGGATTGACCTTCTCAAGATTTACGTTCATATTGCTCATCTGGTCATCACTGACGGCATACATATCGTAAATGACAGTTGAATTCTTGATTGCTTCCTGATATTCCTCACCTGCAAGATCTGTAGCAAGGTTGTTGAGTTCCTTGATTTGTTCGTCGGTATAGAAGGTCCATCCGCTCTCAAGTGTGCAGCCGATGCCAATAAATTTATTTTCATAAGTCAGTCCGTTGCTTGAACCTAAAGAAAATTCTTCAGTGGAAGGTGTCGTTGTTTCTTCTTCGCTTGATCCGTTTGTCGATTGTGTTTCGCTGGTGCTGGGTGAGTTTGTACTTTGCTCACCGCGGATGTCAGCGTCGTTGTTAGTACAAGCTGAAAAAGAGAATAGGATAGCGATGACCAGCAACAGGGCAAATACTCGTTTCATAATAAATCCTCCTGAATTAAGTTGGGGTGATCGTGCTGAATTCATAATACGCTATATTTAAAAAATAGTCAAGCATAAAACATTTGTATTTCTCGGTAGACGAAAGAGGTTTTTTACATAGGAAAGACTGACTAAAAGTAGTGTAAACAGGGGCAATAAAGACTTAAAGCAGAACATTTACTTTGTACAAAGCATTTAAATTCACACAATTCCCAATTGAAGTAAACTGATCCAAATTAATACGCTTCCAATGATGAATGATATGATAGAAACCCAATGTCCCAAATATTGTTTAATAATAATTGCTACAAAGTTGAAGAGTCCTATTCCAATAACAAACCCACCGACCCAGCCAAGCATTAGCCACGGGCTGTTATCAGCTATCGGAATTACAAAAACCATGTATAGGACAACAGGAAGCATTAATGCTGCGATGCCAAGCATCACAAGAAAACCATATCCAAATGGGTGCTTTTCTTTGAATTCATAATCAGACGCAGCAGAAAAATACGACGAAGATCCCTTTGGAGGTGTCCATTGACTGGTTTTCTTTCGGTTCTTTTTCTTATTTTTCTTCCCCATATTCATCGCCTCCTTGTAGTTGATTATATCACAAAAACAGGCACATTTCAATGATATATCGCCTGCCCGCGATATGATGTTATGCTTCACATAATGATGTTGCTCCCTTTGGTCGCAATGATGCGATGTTTGCCAAAACATCAGACGAAGCCAACATCGTTAGCGAAAGCGGCATCATTAGTGAAACGACATCATTTGCCGCAGGCAA
>CAYLNV010000116.1:0-4065 GCA_964385085.1 uncultured Oscillospiraceae bacterium | reverse complement strand
GCGATAGATTCGCCGTAGCCGTTGGAGTCCTTGAAGGGCTCGGAGAAATGCTTGGCTACCAGCAACGCAAAGTTCGTGTTCTGGGTTTGCTTGGCGGGATCTTCGTAGCTGTGTCCGTTGACGGTGATGATGCCGTTGGTGTTTTCATTGACAACAGCACCCTTGGGATTCATGCAGAAGGTTCGTACAAGATCACCGTACTTTTCGGTGCGATAAACGATCTTGCTTTCGTAAAGCTCGTCAGTCAGGTGGGCAAACACTTCTGCAGGCAGCTCCACACGGACACCGATATCCACACGGTTGGATTTGGTTGGGATATCCAGCTCCCGGCAGACCGTTTCCATCCACTTGCTGCCACTGCGTCCTACGGAGATGATACACTGATCACACCGGCACGATCCATCCTTGAAGATGATCTCATAGCCGTGTTCCAGCGCCGATACAGTCCGTACCGGGGTGTCAAAGAAAAAGGTTACCTTGTCCTTCAGATAAGCATACAAGTTTTCCAATACCACATAGTTGATATCTGTACCCAAATGCCGGACGGAAGCATCCAGAAGGTGAAGATCGTGCCGGATGCACTCCTTCTTGAAGCGGGTGCCGGCAGTAGAGTAAAGCTTCGTGCCCGCACCGCCGTGTTTCAGATTGATCTGGTCCACATAGTGCATCAGCTCCAGAGCCTGCTTTTTGCCGATGTACGCATACAGAGTTCCGCCAAAATCGTTGGTGATGTTATATTTTCCGTCGGAAAATGCCCCTGCGCCGCCAAAGCCGCTCATAATACTGCAGCTACTGCAGCCGATACAGGTTTTGATCTTGCTGCCGTCGATAGGGCAGTGCCGCTTGCTTAATTCGTGGCCAGCTTCGAAAATGGCTACCTTCAGTTCCGGCTTGCGCTGCATCAGTTCATAGGCGGCAAAAATACCTCCCGGACCTGCACCGATAATGATCACATCGAATTTCATTTGCGTTCCTCCTGTGCTGATCTTGCTGTTAAGAAGATCCTTGCGGCGACATCCGGTGATGCCGCACCCTTCATATCCACAGTATATTATACCGCTTATTTTGCAAACTGCAAGCAGCTATTTTTCGGTGTTTTGCAGACCGTCCTGTGGTTGACAAACGAAGCGATCGGTGGTATCCTATAGGTAAGTAAATATTCCGTTTAAGTGCCTGTGGAGGTGGTAACAGCCCCATGGGAGAATAGATAACCGGGTGCAAATCCCGGACGGTACCGCCACTGTAAACGCGGAGGTTTTGTGTCAGGCGAAAGCCGGCCATTGGGGGAAACCCCGAGAAGGCCACACCAGACTGATAAGGCGCAAGTCAGGAGAACTGCTTAAACGAGGTGAGCTCACAAGGGTCTGCAAGTACGGAGCCTGTGTTTTTTGTTGCGGAAAAACGGCTGCAGCGACCCAAATGGGTTGCTGCAGTTTTTTTAGGAGAATTATGGATCGGTTTACAAACTATCACCCTTTGGTGAATTTTTCATATTTTACGCTGGTGATCGGCTTTTCCATGGCGCTGGATCACCCGTTGGCCCAAGGGATCTCCCTTGCCTGTGCCGTTATCTATGCGGTGCAGGCAGAGGGGAGAAGGGCTGTGCTGTTTACGCTCCGCTGGTGTCTGCCCATCGTGCTGCTGACAGCCATTATGAACCCCGCCTTCAGTCATGAGGGGATCACCGTGCTGCTGTATTTCCCGTCAGGAGATCCCCTGACTCTGGAAAGCATACTCTATGGCTTGTCTGCCGGTGTGATGATCGCTTCGGTCATGCTGTGGTTTCTGAATTTTAACCGTGTCATTACTTCGGATAAGTTTATTTATCTGTTTGGACGGATCGTCCCTGCTATGTCGTTGGTCCTGAGCATGACCCTGCGCTTTATCCCGAAATTCAAAGCACAGCTCAGCAGTGTGATCGATGCCCAGAAAGGTATCGGCAGAGATGTTTCGGAAGGGTCTGTTTGGAAACGGACGAAGACCGCCATCACCGTTTTGTCCATTATGGTAACATGGTCGCTGGAAAATGCCATCGAGACTGCCGACAGTATGAAAAGCCGGGGGTACGGACTGAAAGGGCGTACGGCTTTTTCCGTTTACCGATTTGACGATCGGGATAAAATGGCACTGCTGTATCTGGGCTTCTGCGGCTTTTATCTGTTGGCAGGAGTAATCGTGTCCGCATTTGGTTTCCGGTATTTTCCCAGTGTCCGCTATGCTGCGCTGAACCCTGCGACCCTGTCCTTTCAGGTCGTATATTTTGCAATGTGCATCATGCCTGTGGTGCTGAATGGTTTAGAGGAGAAAAAATGGAAAGCTATTCATTCAAAAATGTAGATTTTATATACCCGGAGGGGGAGAAGAAGGCTCTGCAGAACATCTCCTTTTCGGTCAGGCAGGGAGAGTTCCTGATCCTCTGCGGCCCGTCCGGCTGCGGCAAGACAACGCTCCTGCGGCACTTGAAAGGCTGCCTGACACCCCATGGCCTGCTCTCCGGTGAGATCCGCTACAAAGGAGTTTTGCTGTCTGAAATGACCCAGCGGGAACAGGCGCAGGAAATCGGCTTCGTGCTTCAATCCCCGGAAAATCAGGTGGTTACGGACAAGGTGTGGCATGAGCTGGCCTTCGGACTGGAAAGCCTTGGCTATGATACCCCCACCATTCGCCGCCGGGTTGCAGAGATCGCTGCCTTTTTTGGGATCGAAGGCTGGTTCTATGATCATGTTACGGAGCTGTCCGGTGGACAGAAACAGATACTCAGCCTTGCCTCTGTCATGGCTATGCAGCCCGGTGTGCTGGTGCTGGATGAGCCGACTGCTCAGCTTGATCCCATTGCAGCCGCCGATTTTCTGGGGCTTCTTGGCAAGATCAACCGGGAGCTGGGTACGACCGTTATCCTGACAGAGCACCGCCTGGAAGAGGCATTTCCCTTTGCCACACGGGTCATCGTTATGAACGAGGGCGCGATCCTCTGCGACGGAAAGCCGGAGGACGTGGGCCTGCAACTGAAGGATAAGGGCGACGGAATGTTCCTTGCCATGCCAACCCCTATGCAGGTCTGGGCGGCTGTGGAAACGGAGCTTTCCTGCCCCATGAGTGTCCGGGACGGCAGTGAATTTCTAAGTAAGCGGGCACAGGAGCAGCCGCTGCTGCCCCTTGCGGAAAAAGAAAAGCCGGTGTACCCGGAGGGGACGGCACTTAGCTGTGAGGAATTGTGGTTTCGTTATGAAAAGGACAGTGCCGATGTGGTCAAGGGATTTTCCTTAAACCTTCACAAAGGCGAGTTTTATGCCCTTTTGGGCGGCAACGGTGCAGGTAAATCCACCGCCTTAAAGGTCATTTCCGGCCTGAAAACAGCCTACCGGGGCAGTGTGAGGGTGCGGGGAAGGCTTGGCCATCTCCCTCAGGAGCCACAAACGCTGTTTGTCAAGCGCACCGTACGGGAGGATCTGTATGAAGTGTTCCGGGGTCAGAAGATCCCCAGGGAGACCCAGGATCGGACGGTTGCCGGGATCGTAGCGCTGTGCGGTCTGGGGGAGCTTCTGGACCGCCACCCCTACGATATTTCCGGCGGTGAGCAGCAGCGTGCCGCCTTGGCAAAAGTGCTGCTGACGAGCCCGGATGTTTTGCTGCTGGATGAGCCGACCAAGGGCTTCGACGCAGAATTCAAGATGACCTTTGGGATGATCCTGCGCAGGCTGACAGCACAGGGCATAACCATTCTGATGGTCAGCCATGATGCAGCGTTTTGCGCGGAATATGCCCATAAATGCGGCCTGTTCTTTGATGGAAGCATTGTGGCAGAGGGGACACCCGGAGAATTTTTCTCAGGAAACAGCTTCTACACCACCCCTGCCAACCGCATGGCGCGGCATCTGATCCCGCATGGGGTAACGGTGTCTGACATCATCGCCTGCTGCGGCGGTCAGCTTCCCCAAGAGCCGGAGATCCCGGAAGTCAGGCCCTTGCCTGCACCAAAGGAGACCGCAGCCGATTTTAAGCCGAAGCCGCTTCCTGTTTGGCGAAAGCTGCTGGCAGGTGTCTGCTTGATCGTGGCTTTGCTGG
>CAYLNV010000115.1:0-4071 GCA_964385085.1 uncultured Oscillospiraceae bacterium | reverse complement strand
GAAAACCCGCCGGAAAGCTATCTGGAGCGGCTTGATTATGAGATCAGTGTCATTAGCCGTATGGGCTATGTGAACTATTATCTCATCGTTTGGGACTTCATCCGCTATGCCAAGGAAACGGGTATTCCCGTAGGACCGGGCCGTGGCTCCGGTGCAGCTTCCATTGCGGCATATTGTATGCACATTACGGAAGTTGACCCTATGAAGTACGGCTTGATCTTTGAGCGCTTCCTGAATCCGGAGCGTGTCAGTATGCCCGACTTCGATACGGACTTCTGTCAGGAGCGTCGGAGTGAGGTCATTGATTATGTTATGGAGAAATACGGCGCGGACCATGTGGCGCAGATCGCTACCTTTGGTACGATGGCTGCCCGCGGTGCGATCCGTGATGTGGGCAGAGCCCTGAATTTCTCCTATGCTGAGACTGATGTGGTAGCAAAGCTGGTGCCTACCATGCCTTTGCATATCACCCTGAAGGAAGCGCTGAATGTTTCCCCGAAGCTGAAGGAAATGTACGATGCTGACGAGCGGGTCAAGAAGCTGATCGACACGGCTATGAGCTTGGAGGGTATGCCCCGAAATACCTCTACGCACGCAGCCGGTGTGGTCATTACCGCTGACCCGGTCTGCTCCTATGTACCCCTTTCCCGCAATGATGATACCATCGTTACCCAGTATACGATGACCACTATCGAGGAGCTGGGCCTGCTGAAAATGGACTTTTTGGGCCTGCGAAATCTGACTGTCATTCGGGATGCGGAAAAGCAGATCCAGAAGTACGATCCTGATTTTTCCATGGACACCATTCCCGACGATGATCCCCAGACCTTCCAAATGCTGACCGAAGGCAAGACCCAGGGTGTGTTCCAGTTGGAATCTGCGGGCATGACCGGTGTGTGCGTCAATATGAAGGCCGGCAGCATTGAGGACATTACTGCGATCGTTGCCCTTTACCGACCCGGTCCTATGGATTCCATTCCCACCTTTATTGCGAACAAGCTGGATCACAAAAAGGTTACCTACAAGACCCCTATGCTGGAGCCGATCCTGAAGGTTACCTACGGCTGTATCGTGTATCAGGAGCAGGTCATTGAGATATTCCGCCAGCTTGGTGGCTATACCATGGGACAGGCAGATAATATCCGCCGTGCCATTTCCAAGAAAAAAATGAAGGTCATCGAGGAAGAACGGAAGGTGTTTGTCTACGGTGATGACCGGCAGGGGATCAGCGGTGCTATGGCTAAGGGCGTGCCGGAAACGGTTGCGCAGTCTATCTATGATGAGATCGTTGCATTTGCAAACTATGCCTTTAACAAGGCCCATGCCGTTTGCTATGCGGTGGTTGCCTACCAGACAGCCTACCTGAAATGCCACTATCCCAGAGAGTATATGGCGGCGCTGATGACATCGGTGCTGGATTCAGCAACAAAAATTTCCGGCTATATTGCCGAGTGTAAGGAAATGGGGATCCCGGTGCTTCCACCGGATGTAAACCATTCCGACGACCACTTTACCGTGGAAGGCGATGCCATTCGCTTTGGCCTGGGCGCGGTAAAAAATGTAGGCCGCGGCCTGATCCGCAGTATGTCTGTCAAGCGGCAGGAGGGCGGACCATTCCGTTCCCTTGAGGACTTCATCCAGCGCATGGGTGAGGGCGAGCTGAACAAGCGTGCGGTGGAGAATTTTATCAAGTGCGGCGCTATGGATTGCTTCGGCTATCACCGCAGTGAGCTGCTGAATGTGTACGATACCATGATGGACAGCATTGCTTCCTCCCGAAAGAAAAATCTGGAGGGGCAGATGGGCCTGTTCTCCATGGGCGATGAGGATCAGGCCACTGCCATTCCCATTCCCAAGCTTGCGGAAATGAAAAAGGCAGACCTGATGCTGATGGAGAAGGAGACCACAGGTATTTATATTTCCGGACATCCTATGGATGATTACCGGGCACTTCTGCGCAACACCCGGGTGATCCCTATTGGAAAGCTTATGGAGGAGGAAAGCGGCTATCAGGATGATCAGATCGTCAGCGTTGCCGGTATCGTCCAGTCTGTGAAGATGAAGACCACCCGCAATAACTCCATGATGGCCTATGTAACTGTGGAGGATGATACTGCCACTATGGAAATGCTGGCCTTTTCCAATGTGCTGAACCAATACGGCGGATACCTGAAGGAAAATCAGCCGGTTGTCATTACGGGCCGCCTGTCTATGCGGGACGATAAAGAACCGCAGATCGTGATCAACCGTGCCCGTCCGCTGTCGGATTTTGCAGAGGAAGCTGCACCGCAGCCACAGACCCGCACACAAAGCGGAACGCTGTACCTGCGCCTTCCGGATCAGGATGAGCATCTGTTTGGAAAGGTTCGGGCGATCCTTGGAATGTTCCCCGGTGAAAGTCAGGCAGTGGTGTATTTTGAGGATACGAAGCAGCGCAGAGGCACCCGCTGTGCGTTGGATGCCCGTATGCTCAGGGAGCTGACGGACCTGCTGGGACAGGCAAATGTTGTAGTAAAATAACTTTTCTTTTTCGCCCATATGTGCTATACTGATCAGAAGGGGGTGTCGATATGAAAGGATACAAAAAGTGCATATTTTTCATTCTGTCGGCAGCCCTGCTGCTGAGCGGCTGCACCATGCGGACCGTAGGACAGATGTATCAGCTTCCCAAGCGTTCTGAGGATTATAATCTTCTCCAGTCAGCCATTGACAGCGCTATGTCCGGTCTTGAATACTGTGCGCCTTTGGCAGGAGAGAACCGCCAGACGGTGCATATGGCTGATCTGGACGGGGATACGGATCTGGAATATCTGCTCTTTGCCAAAGGAAATACCGAACGGCCCTTGCGGATCTTGATATTCGATGAACAGGATGATACCTATGTTCATGTGGACACCATCGAAAGCAACGGTTCTGCCTTTGACCAGGTGGAATATGTGCAAATGGATGGCATGGGCGGTCTGGAGATCGTGGTTGGCAGTCAACTGAGTGATCAGGTGCTTCGCTCTGTAGCGGTATACACCTACTTTGACGGCCAGATCCAGCAGATGATGACAGCCAACTATACAAAATTCCTCACAGAGGACCTGAACACAGACGGATTGATCGAATTGTTCCTGCTGCGCCCGGGTCAGACCGAAACAGATAACGGGATCGCGGAGCTTTACAGCGTGAACCATGGTGTTATGGAGCGTTCCAATGAGGTGAATATGTCCGCAGCAACCGACCGGTTGAAGCGAATCCTCATCGGCAAGCTGCACGATGGAAAAAAGGCTGTCTATGTTGCCAGCACCGCAGGAGAAACCGCATTGATCACGGATGTGTTTGCGATCGTGGATAATAGATTGTCCAATGTGAGCTTTTCCAACGAATCCGGCACCAGCGTCAAGACCATGCGTAACTATTATGTGTATGCCGACGATATCGACAACGACGGTGTGGTGGAGCTGCCCTATCTCATTTCCATGTATCCGTTGGAAGGAGAACCGGTCAGCGACAGACAGGAGCTGATCCGCTGGTATGCCATGCAGTCCGACGGTACGGAGATCGATAAGCTCTACACCTACCACAATTTTGTGGGCGGCTGGTATCTGGAGCTGGATCATGCGGTTGCTCCCTATATTGCTGTGCGTCAGCTTGGCAACACATACGAATTTTATCTCTGGGACCAGCAGTTCCAGCATGAGCAGCGTGTCATGACGATCCATGCATTGACCGGGCAAAACCGTGAAGCGCAAAGTCAGGACGAAGGGCGCTTTGTGCTGTACAAAACGGATTCTGTTATTTATTCCGCCAGCCTGGAGCCTGCGGCATCCGGCTGCGGCATGACACAGGAAAGCCTGCTGCGGGCATTTCATTTGATGCAGCAGGACTGGAAGACTGGAGAAACATAAGAGGTAGATTATGAAAAAAGTACTGATTTTAGAGGATGAAGTAAATATCCGCAGCTTCGTGGTGATCAACCTGAAGCGAGCCGGCTATGATGCCATTGAAGCGGGCACCGGACAGGAAGCACTGGACAAGCTCAAGGAGAATCCGGACATCGGTGTGGCGATTCTGGATATTATGCTG
>CAYLNV010000114.1:0-4102 GCA_964385085.1 uncultured Oscillospiraceae bacterium | reverse complement strand
CGGAAGCGCCAGGGTATTTTATCAGAGCATTAACGAAAAGTCAAGTCGTTATTTTTCACTTTTTTGATTAATAAATAACAAGGGCGCATTGCAAAATGATGCAATGCGCCCTAATACTATGCAATTGTCTACATCCTGCGGATGTAGGGGCATTGAACACCCGCGAGCGACACAATGGTCGCCCCTACAGATTCTATCGCAGAATTTTTGTATTTTGCAATCTATCCTTTTATGCAGTTAAGCGGAAAAGGGACGTTCAAAACCAATACTTCCTTATAGGGTGTTGCCCGTTGCCCTCCCCTATTTGTTATTCTCAATCGTCCGAACCGTACGCACTTTACATTTCTTCACCCAGGATCTCTACACCAGCAGAGGTAATAATGGGGATCAGCTTGAAGTTCTCTACACTGTCAGACTCCGTTACCGAAACGGTGATATAAATATCCTCATTTGCGTTGTAGCGATCCGCCCAGGCCTTTGTAAAAGACAAATCTGCTTTTGCCTCGGTATCAACAGTCTGGCCATCCCAGATCATTTTGACTTTGATCTGTACATCAGCATCTGCATTGATCAAGTCATAAAACGGCGCAAACTTCTCCACCTTGATCTTGAACCAGTACTTATTGCCTCCGGTAACCGCACAGGGTTCCACATTGATCGCAAAGAACCGATAGCCGCCATTTTCACTGTCATACACAGGCAGCCGAGTGTTATCCTTGCTAATCATATTGCCATCCGTGTCGTTGATCTTTAACAGACCACTTGCATCTTCACTTGTGTCAACGATGGAACTGCTACTATAGGAAAGAATAGAATCGGCAGTCAATGTATGTCCGTTCAGATCAAGCACCACATCGGGACCAACAACAACATCTGCATCTTCAGAAGCATCCTTGAGCATCGTGATCGTTTGACCGGGAGCTGAAGCTTCCTCTAAGTCTGCAAGGGAGAAATAATATCCCGTCACATTGTCTTCACAGTCAACGGCAATGGCGATTGCTTCTTCGCCACAGTCCACACAAATACCGTTATCAACGACATCGTGGGGACAGAATGCAAAAAGGATCGTCGCGTTGATAAGGGGAGCATTATCGGTACCAACAGTAATCTGTTCCCATTGCTCCTGACTTCCGGTGTATTTGACATATTCCAAATTTCCGCATCCTGCAAAAGCACTTTTTTCTATTTTCTGTACGGATTGCGGAATCACAATGGATTCGAGGGAACTGCAACAATAAAACAAGCTTTCGTTTATCGTCTTAATGTTGCCGGACAGGCACACTGCTTCTAGATTACGACAGGAATTGAATGCCCCGTAACCAATATAAGTTACCGAATCCGGAATATTAAGTTCTTCCAAACTTATGCAATTATAAAATGCCTGAACATCAATTTCCTGCAGATTGTTAGGGAGAACCATATCTTTTAGATTTTTACACTCTTGAAATGCCCAATTGCTGATCCGCAAAAGGCTGTCCGGAAGCACGATAGCAGTCAAGCTTTCGCATCTTTCAAATGCCGAACTACCAATCTCTTCCAGTGTTTCCGGTAAGTGAACTTCCTTTAGCGCTGTACAGTCTTCAAACATTGTCGCCGAAATTCTCTCCAGTCCGTTACCAAACCAAACGGTTTCAAGCGCTGTACAACCGGCAAATGTGCCGCCGTAGGTTTTGGTTAAGGAATCCGGCAGTCTTATTTCCGTCAGAGCTGTACACCCACCGAAGGCTGCATATTCCAATGTCTGCAAGCCTTCCGGCAGCGAAACCCCAGACAATCCAACACAATTTGCAAATGCATACTGATCGATCTTTGTAACGGTATCCGCTACAGTGTATGCACCCACTCTGCCGGTCGGATAGGTCAGCAAGGTTCTTTGATCCTTCGTATGCAGGACTCCCTGCTCGTCATTCATATAATACGCATTTTCCGGATCGACATCGATTCTTTTCAGTGCTGTGCAATCTCCAAAGGCTGTGCTGCCAAGTTCGGAAACACCTTTGCCGATGTACACTTCCTCCAGAGAGGTACAGGACTCGAAGCAGTCTAAGTCCATAAGTGTAACACTATCCGGGATCGAGACATTCGTCAGCGAAGAGCAGTAGCCGAAAGCACATTCTCCAATCGATAGCAATGTTTCCGGAAGTTCCAGTTCCTCCAATGCGTTACAGCCGGCGAAGGCATAATAGGCGATTTGGGTCACATTGGGCATCTTGATGCTTTTCAGTGCAGTGCAGCTCCGGAACGCGCTGTCTTGAATTACCGTAATGTTTGCAGGCAATTCTACATACTCCAACGCGGTGCAGCCCCGAAATGCGCCAATGCCGATGGAACGAAGATTGCTTCCGAATACGATTTCCTTCAGGGACTCACTGTAGGAAAAAGCAGAATAGCTTAATTCTGTTAAGCCGTCACCGATCACAATCCGTTCCACTGAGGCACAAGAGCCAAAGGCACCCGAAGCCATAACAGTAACAGAATCAGGAATAATGATTTCTGTTAAGCTGTCGCAGCCGCCAAAGGCAACCTGTCCCACCCTTATAAGCCCTTCGTTCAGATCGATTTCTTTTAAGTTTATACAGTCATCAAATGCCCAGTCGCCGATCTCCCGAAGACTGGAAGGGAAATTGATCGTTTCCAGTGTCTGTACACTATCGAATGCCATTCCGGCAATGCCGATGGTGTCCTCCGATAGGGTTACTTCTGCAGGACAATTTCCTTTGTATGTATAAACAACCTTACCGATGTAAACCAACCCATCCGGCTGGTCGTTCAACCATGGTGTATTATCAAAAGCGTGGATGCCAATACCCTGAACGCTATCTGCTACTGTAACATCCGAAAGAGCAGTGCATCCGTTAAATGCCTCTCTGCCGATATATTCTACACCGCTTTCAATCACAACGGATGTGATTTGGTCTGCAAGGGCAAGCCATGGCGGATCGACACCTAAAAACTCGGTCATTCTGCCCGTACCGGATATGTTCATCACCCCATCCTGAGTCAAGTTCCAGATGAGATTGTCGCCACAAGTACCGGTACCCAGCAAAGGACTCTCACTACCACCAATGGCATACCAGCTTACACCGGAAATGTCCGCAAATGGAAAATCAGACCAGCCATCCATATTGGGATCATAGTACGCATCAACGGTTGAACTGCTAAATGCCCATCTGTTGATTGAAGGCGCAGGTCCTTCAAAGGACACCGAATAAATTGATGAACAGCTAAATGCACCATCCCCAATGTACGTGAGCGTTGCAGGAAAGGTCATCATCCCAAGGCAATAGGTTTCTGAAAAAGCATAATCGCCAATGGTGGAAAGACTGCTTCCGAGTGGAAACGCATTAAGATTAGAACAGTTGTAGAATGCGTAATTGCCAATGCTGGTCAGAAGATCAAGCTGTGGCATTTCCTGCAGGCTGCAGCAGTTATAGAATGCATAGTCTCCAATGGTAAAAATACTTTCCGGAAGTCGTATCTCAAACAAATTCTGACAATCATAAAAGGCATAAGAACCGACGGACATTACTGCTGAGTTTTCCGTATATACAAACAGTGCGCCGGTGTAACCGTAAAACGCATAAGCACCTATGGAGGTTACATCTCCCTCTATTGTCACAGCAAGCTGGTCCTCGGGCAAACAGTAAGACCATGGTGCAGGCTCCTCCGGACTGAAATCGGGCATATCACCACTGCCGTAAATATAAAGGTATCCCCAGTCATTCAGCTCCCAGGACAGGTTGTCGCCGCAGGTGCCTGATTCTGAGGCTTCTGCCTTGATCGTGATTGCTGTCAGGCAATTGGCAAACATAGCCATCATAATTATCATTGCCAGTATTCTTTTCACTCTCTTCATTATTTTAACTCCCCGTTTCAAGAAATCATTTTTTCAGTATAGCATAGTTTTTTCCAGTTGTCACCAAAAAAGAAATCGGGGCTTCTGAAGAAGCCCCGAGGTAGGTTTATATATCAGTCAATATCGTCGATCAGTCCATAGCCGCCATCGTTTCTGCGGTAGACAACAGCAAAGGACCCGCCATTGTCCTCATCCCGGAACGCAAAGAAGGTATGCTCCAGCAGATTCATCTGCAGGACCGCCTCC
>CAYLNV010000113.1:0-4254 GCA_964385085.1 uncultured Oscillospiraceae bacterium | reverse complement strand
CCACTCGGCATGCTTCTTCAAAGATTCCTTTGCGTAATCCATTGTTATACCTCCTGCTTAGTCCAGATATTCGGGCAGATACTCGCTTGCACCGGTGTACTCAGCGATCATCTTCATTTCGTCGTAGGTCTTGTCGTTCAGGTAAACACCGTTTGCCAGGACCTTTGCTTCGGACTCTGCTTCCTTCTCGCCATGGATGTAGATCCGGTCCTGACCCTCTGCCTTGGCAGAATCACGAACCTCCTGCAGGTACTTGCTGAAGTTCGCTTCGATCTCAGCCTTATCACCGAACATACCGTGGTCCAGTGCGATGAAGCAGTGGGCGATGTTGGCACGGCCGGGGGTCTTGTAGATGTAGTTGGAGGTCGTACCGCCGGACAGGATGGCAGTTGCGATCTCGCAGAGCATAGCGAAGCCATAGCCCTTGTAGCCGGAGGTCATTTCTCCGGAGCCGCCCAGAGGCAGGATGCCGCCGCCGGTCTTGGCGATGATGTTCTTCAGCACGCGATCGGCATCGTCGCTGTCCTGACCGTTTTCATCCAGCGCCCAGCCAACAGGCAGGCCGTTGCCGCGCTTGACATACACTTCCAGCTTGCCGCGGGGCACAACGGTGGTCGCAGCGTCGAAGGAGTAGATGGTGGGCTGTGCGGGCATCGCAAAGGCGATGGGGTTCGTACCCAGCATAGCCTGCTTGCCGAAGGTGGGGACCATGATGGCCTCGGTGTTGGTCATACACATACCGATCAGGCCCTGCTTGGCAGCCATCTTGGTGTAATAACCGGCAATGCCGTAGTGGTTGGAATTCCGGACGGTAACCATACCGAAGCCGGACTTCTTTGCCTTATCGATGGCCATCTGCATAGCATCCACACCCAGGGTCTGACCCATGGAGTCATTGCCCTCGATCACAGCGGACAGAGGGGTTTCAAAGACGACCTCAGGCTTTGCGTCCAGCTTGACCAGACCGGAGGTGATCTCCTTGTGGTAGCGGATCAGACGCTGAATACCGTGGGATTCGATACCGGACAGGTCAGCCGCCAGCAGAACATCGGTGATCTGCTCTGCCTTCTCCTGGGAGAAGCCGTAGCCCTTGAACACCTCATGGCAGAACTTGACCAGCTTTTCATAATTCACGTGATGGTACTGCATAAATCATACCTCTCTTTCGAAAATCAAACGCCCCAGTAGGAGGAGAAGCCGCCATCCACCGGGATCACAGTGCCGTTAACAAAGGAAGCTGCCTCGGAGCACAGGAAGATCACAGGACCGACCATTTCCTCAGGCTCGCCATAGCGGCCCATGGGGGTCTTGGCCAGAACACGCTCGCCACGGGGTGTGGGAGAGCCGTCCTCTTCCTTGGTCAGAAGGAAGCGGTTCTGGTTGGTCAGCAGGAAGCCGGGAGCAATGGCATTGACACGGATGTCGTTAGAGTAATTCTGGTTAAAGTGGGTCGCCATCCATTCAGTGAAGTTGGCAACGGCTGCCTTTGCGCCGCAGTAAGCTGCAGTGTTGGTCAGGGGGTGGTAGCTGGACATGGAAGCAATATTAATGACATTGCCATGGCCCTGCTTTGCCAGCAGCTCACCGAAGACCATGGTGGTCAGCACAGCGCCGGTAACATTCAGATCAAAGACCCACTTAAAGGCAGCCATATCCAGATTGAAGAAATCACGGTCAGCAGAAACGGTAGCCTGAGGCTTGTTGCCGCCTGCGCCGTTAATGAGAATGTCGATGTGGCCGAAGTGTGCGATCACCTCGTCCCGGGCTGCTTCCAGGCTATCCCGCTCCAGCACATTGGCCTTCACTGCGATGGCATCGCCGCCTGCTGCATTGATCTCGTCAGCGATCTTCTGTGCGCTCTCAACGAACAGATCAAGCAGTGCGATCTTAACGCCCTTCTTCGCCATTTCTCTTGCCATCGTGCCGCAGATGATGCCGCCTGCACCGGTGATAACGGCCACCTGGCCGCTGATATCAAAGCTTACATTGTACATGATTATTCTCTCCTTATACCGTATATCCAAGATTTACCATTTCAATATTGCCGTTGGGGCAGCGGTTGAAGCACATACCGCAGGCCACACATGCCTCCTTGCAGATGTGCATGGTGTCGGTATCCGCCACCTCGGGGGCAAAGTCCGTACAGATGGTCTTGCAAAGCTGGCAGCCCTCACCGCAGCCGCAGTTCAGGCAGCGGGATGCTTCCTTCACGGCTTCTGCCTCGGTCATAACGCGGCTGTAAGCCTCAAAGTCTGCCTTGCGCTCCTCTGCGCTCCGGTTCAGCTTCATGGGGTTGATATCCCGCTTCAGGTAGCCGGTGCGCTGACGGACCTTCTCCGCATTGACGGTCTTGACCGTACCGATGCCGGTCAGGGTCGCGCCCTCGCCACGGATGGCTGCATCCATAGCCGCGGCTGCATTCTTACCGGCAGAGATGGCGGAGATCACATTGCGGATCTTTTCGCTGCTCATCATAACATCGCCCGCAGGCAGATCTGTTACATATGCATTTTCCACGATCACCTGATCGCAGCTAAGGGTCATCTCAGCGCCTTCTCTTGCAAAGGAAATGCCGTTTGCAGACACAGCCCCGAGGACTACCTTATCCAAAAGCACGACACCCTCTTCCCTGGCAGCAGTCAGCATTTCCACATCACCGCTGCGCTGGGAGAAGCCGGCAGGATTCAGGATCGTTACATTCTTTGCACCCAGACGGACTGCGCACCGGGCTGCATCCACAGCGGCAAAGCCGCCGCCGATCACTGCTACACGGTCTGCAACCGCCACTGCTTCACCGCAGTTGACCTGATACAGGAACTGCTGTGCGTCCTGACCCTCCACAGGGGACGGAACAAGCTTATTTGCGCCCACAGCCGCAAATACCTTCTCAAAGCCCTGGGCCTTCAGTTCGTCAGCATCGGTAACCGGTGTGTTGAACCGGAATTCGATACCACCGGCCGCCAGCGCTTCCACTTCTTCATCCAGCGCCGCCTTGTGGCCTGCATAGCCCGGGATGCCGTAGCGCAGCGCGCCACCGGCAGTGGCTTCCTTTTCAAATACCGTAACTGCATAACCAGCCTTCAGGAGCTCTGCAGCACAGCTCAGACCGCAAGGACCAGCACCGATCACGGCAACCTTATGTCCGTTGGGCTCTGCTGCTGCCCAGGCGGGCTTCCAGCCCTGCGCCTTGCCGTATTCCAGCACAAAGCGCTTCAGCTCCCGGATCTTCACCGGTGCGTCAATGCTGCCGCGGATACAGGCATCCTCACAGGGATGGGTACAAACCAGCGCACACAGATTTTGCAGTGCGTTCCTGCCGGTGATCAGATCGAAGGCTTCCTTGTACTCACCCTTGGCGATCTTCTGCACATAGGCCTGGACCGGCACATGATGAGGACAACTGCTCTTACAGGGTGCAGACAGGTTAGGCTCTTTGATCCTGGCATAGCCTGCGTACAAGGTTACATCCGTAGCAGTCTTGACCTCGTCCACCAGAATACTGCGGAAATCGTCCAGGGACTTGTAGTTATGGGCTTCCATGTAATCATGCATGCCCTGGATCATAGGACGGACGATGTCGTAGCCGGAGATCAAGGTCTCAGCGCACACACCGACCAGATTGCCGCCGCACATGACCATTTCCACAGCATCCCGCCAGTTGGTAATGCCGCCGCAGGCCATAATGGGAGGCTCTTTGCCGCAGACCTTCCGCATTTCATATGTATCCCGCTGGGCCAGGGGCTTCAGCCATGTGGAGCAATAGCAGCTCATGCTGACCTCGTCCTGCAGGTGATAGAAGGCACGCTCAGGATTGTCCAGATTGATGGGGGGAATACCCATCCGGTTGCCTGTACCGCCCACTGCGTCTGCACCGGCTGCATACAGGCTCTTTGCCACCTGTGCGATCTTGCCGCCCTCAGGGGTCAGCTTCACGAACAGGGGGATGTTGATCGCCTTTTTCACAGCGCTGACGATCTCAGCGGCCACATTGGCATTCTGACCCATGCTGGCGCCGGTCTGCTTGGAAGCAGTCTGGCTGCCGCCGCTTGTCAGCTCCAGATTATAGGACATATTGGGGCAGCACATATTCAGCTCAATGATGTCCGCACCGGCCTTCTCGAACTCCACAGCCATATTGACCCAGCCGGCAACACCGTCGTCGCCTGCGTAGGTCATGTTCGCCATCAGCTTCAGGTCGGCTCTCTTTGCCGCAAAAAAGGGAGGGCATATGCCCTCCCGGATGTAATTGCGGTG
>CAYLNV010000112.1:0-4271 GCA_964385085.1 uncultured Oscillospiraceae bacterium | reverse complement strand
TCCTTCGTGCCGGAGGATCGGCTGGGCATGGGTCTTGTAGGAAATATGGACATTGTGGACAATATGATGCTGCGCAGCTACCGGAAGGGTAAGAGCGTGTTCCTGGAGCGGAAGAAGCCTAAGGATCTGGCGCAGCGGATCATCTCTGATCTGGAGGTGGTTACCCCCGGTCCGGATACCCCTGTGCGTCGGCTGTCCGGCGGTAATGTGCAGAAGGTGCTGGTGGGTCGTGAGATCGCATCCTCGCCCAAGGTGCTGATGACCGCATATCCCGTCCGCGGCCTGGACATCAACTCCTCTTATACCATTTACAATCTGCTCAATCAGCAGAAGGAAAGCGGAACGGCGGTGATCTTCGTAGGCGAGGATCTGGATGTTTTGCTGGAGCTGTGCGACCGGATCCTGGTGATCTGCGCAGGCCGGATAACCGGTCTGGTGGATGCCCGCACAGCTACGAAAGAACAGATCGGCCTTTTGATGACAAAGGGCGTTCAGGAAGGAGGCAGCGAAAATGCATAATGTTCCCAAGCATAAAGAGCCGCTGATACATATTGCCAAGCGGGATGATCTTCCCGGCTGGCGCGCATGGCTCATTCGGATCGCAGCGATCCTCCTGGGCTTCCTGGCAGGCGGTATTCTGTCGTCGCTGCTGACCGGTGCAACCATTGGAAAGACCTACGAGATCATGTTCACCGGTGTTTTCGGCCGTCTTCTGCAAGGTAAGACCACACTTTTATGGCGATTTCTGCAGCAAACTGCCATCCTGCTCTGTCTGGCTCTGGCGGTAACGCCCGCCTTCCGTATGCGGTTCTGGAACTGCGGTGCAGAGGGTCAGGCGCTGATCGGCGGTCTGGCAGCGATGGTATGCATGATCGAGCTTGGCGACAAGGTCCCCAACGGTGTGCTGATCCTGCTGATCGTGGTGGCCAGTGTGGCAGCAGGTGCTATCTGGGGTCTGATCCCGGCGCTGTTCCATGCCCAGTACCGGACCAACGAAACTCTGTTTACTCTGATGATGAACTATGTTGCCACCCAGATCGTGGCATACTACGTATACATCACCGGCTCCGGCTCCGGTATTATCAAGCCGGTAAAGACCGGCAACCTGCCCGTGATCCTGGACCAGAAATATCTTTTGAATATCCTGATCGTTACGGTTCTGATGGTGGCTTCCTACATTTACCTGAAGTACAGCAAGCATGGCTACGAGATCACTGTGGTGGGCGAAAGCCAGAACACCGCCCGCTATGTTGGCATCAGCGTCAAGAAGGTCATTATCCGCACCATGGCCATTTCCGGTGCTATTTGCGGCATCGCCGGTATGCTGATGGTATCCGGCACTGATCACTCTATCAACACCAACACCATGGGCGGTCAGGGCTTCACCGCCATTATGATCTCCTGGCTGGGTCAGTTCAACCCGTTTATCATGGCCATTATGGCAGGTCTGATCATCTTCCTGCAAACCGGCGCCGCCAAGGTGGCAGACACCTTCTTTATGAACAGCTCCTACGCGGATATCGTCTCCGGTCTGGTGATCCTGTTCCTGGTGGGCTGTGAGTTCTTTATCCAGTATTCCATCAAATTCCGCAGCTTTAAGAAAGGGGGCGCGCACAATGAATCTGTTCGTTGATTTTATCAGCAGCTCTATCCCCCTGGGTGTGCCTCTGCTCTACGGCTCTACCGGTGAGATCCTGACGGAAAAATCCGGTCATCTGAATCTGGGTATCCCCGGCACTATGTATGTAGGTGCGATCAGCGGTGTCATCGGTGCTTTTCTCTATGAAATGGCCTGCGGCACAAAGGAAGCCATGATCCCTGCCCTGGCGATCCTGATCCCTCTGCTATGCGCCATTGCCGGCTCTGTGCTGATGGGTCTTATATACAGCTTCCTGACCGTTACCCTGCGTGCCAACCAGAATGTTACCGGTCTGGCCCTGACTACCTTCGGCATCGGTATCGGCAACTTCTTTGGCGGTTCTCTGATCAAGCTGGTGGACAGCGATATGCCCTCCATCATCCTGACAAAGACCAGCTCCTTCTTCCGTGTCTCTCTCCCCTTCGCTGATAAGCTGGGTTGGTTTGGCAAAATTTTCCTGTCCCACGATTTTCTGACCTATGCTGCAGTTGCCATCGCGCTGGTATCCTCCTTCGTGCTCAACCGCACCCGGGTAGGTCTGAATCTGCGTGCGGTGGGTGAAAACCCTGCCACAGCAGACGCTGCCGGCATCAATGTTACCAGATATAAGTATCTGTCTACCTGCATTGGCAGTGCTGTAGCGGGCCTGGGCGGATTACAGTATGTCATGTCCTATGCCAACGGTGTCTGGTCCAACAATGCCTTTGGCGACCGTGGCTGGATGGCCATCGCCCTGGTTATCTTCGCGCTGTGGAAGCCCAACATGGCGATCGTCGGCTCGTTCCTGTTTGGCGCTTTGTGTAATGCCAACAACTACATCCGCGGCCTGGGCGATTCGACCCAGGAGCTGTTCAAGATGCTTCCCTATGTGGTAACCCTGCTGGTGCTGATCATCACCAGTATGCGCAAAAAGCGTGAGTATCAGCCGCCCCAGAGCCTGGGCCTGAACTACTTCCGGGAAGACAGATAACGCAAGCAAGGGTCTGCTGCAAAACTCGTTTTGCAGCAGACCCTATTTTTCATTTTTTACTCTTCTGTGGGGAATGTGTATCGGTTTTTGTACTTTGCAAACTGCTCAGCGAACTGTGCGCTCTGCTGTAGCTGACCGCCTTTCAGGGCATTCAGATACTCATGCGCCTCCAGCTTGCCCTCCGCCACCTGAAGCATTTCCACCGCAATATTGGAGCAGTGGTCTGCGCTGCGCTCGTAGGCGGTCAGCAGGTCCTCCAGAAAGAATCCGTATTCCACGCGGCACAGACCGTCCCGCAGACGGCGCACATGGCGGGACTTCACCTCCTTCACCAGCACATCCACCACCTGCTCCTGAGGCTCTACCCGCATAGCCTGCTGCAGATCATTGCTTGTAAAGGCGGAAACGGTATGACGAATGGTGGAAAGCACTGCATCCTCCAGCACTGTCAGCTCCTGCCGGGCCTGTTTGGAGAAGGCGATCCCCTTTTGATCCATTTTCTGACCGGCTTCGGTGATGGACAGCGCATGGTCCGCGATCCGTTCAAAATCGGAAATGGTATAAAGCAGGGTGTTCAGCAAACGGTTGTCCTCTGTGGACAGCTCTCTGGCAGACAGCTTCACAAGATAAGTGCCCAGGGCATCCTCGTACCGGTCTGTTTCGTTTTCCAGATCCCGGACCTTCTGCATGCCCGATTCGTCGAACCTCCGCGTCAGACCAACGGCCAGCTCCATGGCCTCCAGAGATCTTGCCGCCATTATGCCGGCGATCTCCTTTGCCCGCTGAACGGCCACTGCAGGTGTTGCCAGGAGGCGCTCGTCCAGCAGCTCCAGCTTCTGCGGAGCTTGCTGCCTGGGGATCACCAGATAGGCCAGCTTCACCAGAAGCCTGTTCATAGGCAGCAATACTGCCGTTGCGGCCAGGTTGAAGGTGGTGTGGATCACAGAAATATTCCATGCCGCCACAGGCTCTGCCAGAAAGCGCCAGGGGAAGAACAGGCCAATGCCATAGAACAGGATCGCAAACAGCAGCACACCCACCACATTGAACAGCAGGTGGACGATCGCAGTGCGGCGGGCATTGCGGTTAGCCCCGATAGCGCCGATCATAGCGGTAATACAAGTGCCGATATTCTGACCCAGAATGATGGGAATGGCCGCTCCGTAGGTTACAGCACCGGTTACGCACAGCCCCTGCAGGATACCAATGGACGCGGAGGAGGACTGGATCAGCGCAGTCAGCGCTGCACCGAACAGGATCCCCAGAAACGGGGCACTGAATGAGATCATAAGCTCCGCAAACCATTTTTCCTCCTTCAAAAACTCCATAGCGTCGCTCATAAGCTGCATACCGGTCATCAACGTCATAAACCCCAGCATAATGGTGCCAATGCCCCGCCGTTTCTCCGCGCCGCTCATAAACAGCACGATCCCGATCACGCCGATCAGCGGTGCCAGGGTGGCAGGCTTGAAAAGCTGGATCAGGAAGCTATCCCCCTGAAGTCCGGATAAGGACAAGATCCAGGCTGTTACAGTCGTGCCGACATTTGCACCCATAATGACACCAACTGCCTGCTGCAGCGTCATAATGCCGGAATTTACAAAGCCAACCACCATAACGGTGGTGGCAGAGGAAGACTGGATCACCGCGGTTACTGCCGCG
>CAYLNV010000111.1:0-4290 GCA_964385085.1 uncultured Oscillospiraceae bacterium | reverse complement strand
ATCGCGTCTGCACCCTCCTTCAGGGCGATCTCCACCAGACCCTTTGCAATGCAGGGACGGGCATGGCTGGTGCCAAGGAGATAATCCTCGTACACTGCACCGGCCTTCATAGTGGGGATAATGTAATTATCCACATAATCATCGGTTTGATCCAGAACATACAGCTTGGAAGCACCGGTCTTGATAGCCTTTTCTTCCAGCCCTTCCAGCTCGTCCGCCTGACCCACATTACCGGAGACTGCAATGACTTCACAGTTGTTGTAGTTCTCCTTCAGCCAGGGAATGATGATGGATGTATCCAGGCCGCCGGAATAGGCCAGCACAACTTTTTTGATGGATTCTTTATTCATTTTGAATTCCTCCCAGAATTACAATCGTTATTTAACCAGATTATACATCCTGAGTCGGATTCTGTCAACCTCTATTGCATAAATATTCACTATTTGTAACAAGTATACACAAGCCGCCCCAAAACGGGGCGGCTTGTAATCAAATAGCACAAATGTCCTTATTTTGCTGGATACTTTATATTGCCAAAGCAGCCATTCATCCCACTTTGACCCGAACGAACCGGCTGTAACCCAATGCATAATTGTATGGATATATACAGATACTCTGCCCCGGCTCCAGCCGTTCTACAAAGGCTATGCCGGTATTTCCGCCTACATAGAAGCAGGTCTCCGGCAGATATGCCTTGTAATACAGATAAATCTCATTGAGGATCTGGTCTGAAAGATTGGTAACCACAACCGATCCCATATCCGGATATTCAAGACCGATCCTATTTTCGGACCATTCCCCCTGCTGGCTGACCTGCGTGCCGTTGCATGACGAGAACTGCTCCGGTCCGTATTCAAGCCCTTTCTTTTCCGGTACGAGAAGCCGTTCCCCTGCAGGAAGGGTGCTGACGGAAAACTCAAAACGGACCGTACCTGCTTCCAGCACTACTTCTCCGCTGTCGATCCCATATTCTCCGCAATTATACAAAAGCAGTGCTGCACAATTGACCACATCCCGCCCTTCATCCCCTTCTGCAAACCAGCCGTCATAGGAAACGATCCGTTCCGCGATCAAGGTCGTACCCGGTATTGCAAAGGGAAATTGCAGGTCCTCAACAGGCTGGGGCTGCTCTGCAGGCAGTACGGAAAGGACCGGTTTCTTGTCATATCCGGCAGTTGATAATTGGGTGCAAAAAAGCCAAAGAGCGCAGAAGCTGGTGAGCAATCCGCCTACCAAAATGATCCCCCGCCTCATTTTGCCGACACCGTTTTCCATTTTATCATCGCATCCAACCGCCCCTTCTGCTAGTGTAGTCATTATAAAGGCAGTTTTATTGCGACTTCAAGGGAAACTGGGAGAATTGAAAAAAGAGATCAGAAAAGTATCTGACAGGGTATTACAATTTTCAGGAAAGGATCAGTCCCAAAGGCATTTCCAGTTCTGGATAAAGTATTCCACACCGGAATAAACAGTGGTGATCACGATCACCGCAAGGACGACCCAAGCCAGCCAGTCGATGGTGGGAAAGCTCATCAAAACGCACAGACCGATCATGGTGCTGGCAGTTTTGACCTTTCCGCTTTGTCCCGCAGCGATCACCTTGCCCTTACCTACAGCAACCAACCGCAGTCCGGTTACTGCAAATTCCCGGGTCAATACGATCATCAGCGCCCAGGCAGGAAAGCTTCCCCACTGACAAAACATGCACATGGCAGCGATCACCAAAAGCTTATCTGCCAAGGGATCCAGAAACTTTCCGAAATCGCTGACCTGATTGCACTTTCTTGCGATCTGTCCGTCAATATAGTCGGTCAGGCTTGCGATGATAAACACCGCGAGGCCCAAATACATCCACAATCCCGGCTGGCCGCCGGAAAGATACATCAGAAGCATATATACCGGAATAAAGGCCACACGGATCAACGTAATTTTACTTGCTGTTGTCATGAATCATTCCTCCACAATATAACCGGACAGATCGCCGTCGATCAGGCCGTCGATACAAACCTTCACAAAGCTGCCCTCCACCACTGCTTCCTCAGAAGCAAGCCAAACTCTTCCGTCGATATCCGGTGAATCGGCATAGGTACGGCCAAAAAACTGCTCGTATTCCTCATCATAGCCATCCACCAGCACTTCCAGGGTCTTACCCATAAAGCCGGCATTGTAATCGTCCATGATCCTGGACTGAATGGTTTCAATGATCTGCGCCCGCTCCTGGGCGATCTGGGTGTCAGGATAGTCCATTTCGGCAGCAGGTGTGCCCTCCTCCGGAGAAAAGGGAAATGCACCCACGCGCTCCAGCCGCTGACGCTTCAAGAATTCGCACAGCTCAGTAAATTCCCGGTCTCCTTCACCGGGCAAGCCGGTGATCACGCTTGTACGCAGCACAAGTCCGGGAATTTTCTTGCGCAATTTTGCAAACAGCTCCTCCAGGAACGGACCGTCTCCCCGACGGTTCATTGCGCTCAGGATCTTGCTGCTGCAATGCTGGATGGGAATATCCAGATAGTTCACGATCTTCGGTTCAGATGCGATCACTTCGATCAGCTCGTCGTCGATCTCATCGGGATATACATAGTGGATACGGATCCAGTGGAAACCGTCAATTTTGCAAAGCGCACGCAGTAATTCCGGCAGAAGCCGCCGGTTGCCCGGCAGGTCCGTTCCGTATCGGCTGGTGTCCTGCGCAACCACGATCAGCTCCTTCACACCGCTCTGGGCAAGCAGCCTTGCTTCATACAGCACGTCGTCCATGGAGCGGCTGCGGAATTTGCCCCGCAGGTATGGAATGATACAATATGCACAGCGGTTGTCGCAGCCCTCTGCGATCTTCAGGAAGGCATAATGCTCCGGTGTGGAAAGGATCCGTCCGGTCTCCTGCTCCGGTGCATCGATCGAGCCAAACTCCTGAACAGTCTCACCGCTGAGGATCTTCTCAAGCGCCGGTACGATCTCGGTATAGCTGCCTGTTCCCAAAATACCGTCAACCTCGGGCATTTCCTTCAGAATATCCTGCTGGTAACGCTGAGACAAACAGCCGGTAACCAGTATTTTACCCACAAGGCCCTGTTCCTTCAATTGGGCCATTTGCAGAATATGATCGATCGCCTCAGACTTTGCCGAATCGATAAAGCCGCAGGTGTTGATCACCACCGCATCACAGCCAACCACGTCCGGTCGGACAGTGAAGCCGGCTTCCTGTACCCGGTACATCATCCGCTCACAGTCTACCTGATTTTTGGCGCAGCCAAGGGAAATAAATCCAATATTTGCCATTAATTATCCTCCAACAGATCGCTGTCAAGGTCCATTGTTTGCAGCACATGACGGATCTGTCCGTAGCTATGTCCCCTGCGGATCAGAGCATCCATTGCTCTGCGCAGGTCTCGGTCCTCCCAGCCGGTCTGCAGCCGACTGCGAAGGAACTCCATAATTTTTTCTGATTGGTCCGGATAGTCCTCCAGAACCTCTTGCCAGTATTCCTTCGGAATCCGCTTTTCATAAAGGGCCTGCTTGGCTCTGGCCGGTCCATAGCCCTTGCGGATACAACTGTCTACGATCTGCCGGGCAGTCTTTTGGTCGTCTACCAGCTCCAGATCCGCCATCCAGGCAACTGCCTGTTTGGCTTGCTCCGGATCTTCGCCTTTGCGGATCAGCCTTTGCTCCAGATCTCCTTTGGAAACGCTGGAAGCTGAGACGATCCGAACTGCCCGCATTTTTGCGGACATAGCACCGGCCGCAGTGATTAGCGCCTGATACTGCTCCTCGGATAGGTCCAAGCCTGTATACAGACCAAAATCCTGCACCGTCTGCCGGTACAGCCGGAGAACGCTTCCCTCTGAAAAGCTTACTCTGTACCGCCCTGCCCTGTCAGGCTGGGCGGAAATAGAATCAATCCTCATCGTTAAAGTCGTCTGCGCTGACGGCTACGGGGCGCTCAGCCGCCTTTGCGGGAGCTGCTGCAGCCGTGTTGCAAAGCAGTCGCTCACGGACCTGTGCCTCTACCTGCTCAGCAATGTCGGGATTTGCCATCAGGAAGGTCTTAACGCTGTCCTTACCCTGACCAATGCGCTCCTCGCCCATAGAGAACCAGCTTCCGCTCTTCTGAACAATATCCATCTGAACAGCCAGATCTACCAGCTCGCCCCACTTACTGATGCCTTCACCGTACATGATGTCAAAGTACGCCTCACGGAACGGAGGTGCGACCTTATTCTTGACCACCTTGACGCGGGTCTTGTTTCCGATCACATTGCCGCCCTCCTTGATGGCTTCCACACGGCGCAC
>CAYLNV010000110.1:0-4296 GCA_964385085.1 uncultured Oscillospiraceae bacterium | reverse complement strand
GTTGCGATGTTGGCAATGCGGTAGCCCTCACGCAGGCAAGCCAGCTCGTTCTCGGTCTTGACGGAGCGCAGCTCTACCATGATCTTGCCTGCATCCACGATCTCAGCCTCGGGGAAAGCGTCCCGAATGGCATTGAAGATGGTAACAGAGGTATCCAGGAAGGAAGCCACACCAATGCGGAGCTTCTTGCCGGTAATACCCAGTGCCTTAAATACATCATGGAAGGTATCAGGCTTTAATTCAGGATAAGCAGGGTCAGCGCCCTCGCGGTAAGCAGTCAGGACGAAGGTCCGGTCCAGCTTGTTGCGGTCAGCACCGAAAATGGCGGATTCCGGGCCTACCATCAGGGCAGCCTCGCCGTTTGCGCCAATGGCAACACCGGCACGCTCAAACAGAGGCCAGAAGCCGGAGAAGTACCGGGGATTTGCATAGTCTGCCTCGTTGCCGTTGACGATCAGGGCATCCAGACCCTCGCGGCGAATGATGGCAGCAGCGCGCTGCACTCTTTCTTTATACTCGTGATCGGGAATACAAATTCTTGCCATAGTTACACGCTCCTAAATTTAATATTTTATTCGCAATAGCCGGGGGTGGTATAGAAATTCACTTCTCTGGGCTCAGCACGGCCATACTGGGCAACAATGGGCACATCGCTTTCCAGCATGATCGCATACTGCTCTTCAAATTTGGCAGTATATTTTCCGAAATCCCGTTCCTGATTGGTACGCAGACAGCGTACACGCATGGCATCCACCTGCGTAGTAAAGCTGACAGGGTCTTTGTCGGTGTAGATCAGGGTGATCGTAATGTTCGCTGCCTGATCGCTGACATTGGTGATGATAACGGATTCATGTCCGGGAATGGGATTTTCGCCCACCGGGGGCAGCTCTGCATCCGGGAAGATCCATACCTTTTTTCCGTAAGCCATAACGTTCCTCCTGTTGATACTTCTGACAGTATGATAGCACATATTTTTTTTGTTAGGAATAGGTCGATTTGTTCACAATATTGTAAATTCGTTCACGGTCGCAGGAAAAATTTTTGAAAAAAGTGATTTTTGTGCAAAATTTATTGTAGATTTGTTCTAAACACATCAACTATTGCATATCAAAATTTATTATTGTATAATCATGTAAAGGGGGGCTGGAGCGTGCTGCAGATGAACACAGGCGGTCTTTATGGCGTGCTGCGGGATTTTCATGTCCTGACAGGAAACCGCATTGGGATCATGGACAAAAATTTCCGCGAGATCATGTCCTATCCTGCAGAGCATGGCGGCTTTTGCGCACTGATACGCAAAGATCCGAAGGAAAACGAGAAGTGTCTGGCCTGCGACCGGGAAGGCTGCGGAAAATGCGCCAGGGAAAAGACCCTGATCCGCTATCGCTGCCATGCGGGATTGACAGAGGTTTTCCTGCCTGTATTCGATAAGCACGGTGTGCTGGCCTATATTGGCTTCGGACAGATCGTGCCCATGGAGGAGCAGGAAGCAGCCAGAGGCTACATCAAGCAATGCTACCCCCAGTTTTCGGATTCTGTGGATCATATTCCTGCCAAATCCGCTGAGGAGATCAGCGCCGCGGCTACGATTTTACAGACCATCGTTGCCTATGTGATGACCAACCGCTGGATCACCCCGGAAAGAACGGAATTTATCGAGCAGCTTGACCGGTATATCAAGGACCACCTGGACAAAGGGATCAGCATGGATGAGGTCTGCGCTGCCTTTTGCGTCAGCCGCACCCGGCTTTATGAGATATCGCTGGATTACTTGGGCTGTGCCCTGTCAGAATATATTCGCCGTCAGCGGATCTGCTATGCACAGGGGATGTTAAAGGAAACGGATAAGACTGTTGCGGAGATCGCGGGTGATGTCGGTTTCTCCGACTATACGCATTTCTCCCGTCTGTTTAAAAAATATAACGGATGCTCAGCCAGAGAGTACCGGCTGAGATACCAATAAGGAGGATCCATATGTCTCAGTACAAAAATTTTCTTGCGTTTGACTTAGGCGCCAGTAACGGCCGTGCGATTTTGGGCCGGTTTGACGGCGAACGGATGACCATGCAGGAGCTGCATCGGTTTGAAAACCACTACATAGAGATGAACGGTGTGTTCTACTGGGATACCCCTTATCTGTACGACCAGCTAAAGCAGGGGCTGCTTGCCTTCAGTCAGGGCGGTTTCGGAGAATTGGATGCCTTTGGCATCGACACCTGGGGTGTGGATTACGGCCTGCTGGATAAAAACGGCCAGCTTACCGGTATTCCCCGGTCCTACCGGCTGGGCACACAAGAAGATATTGACGCAGTCAAGGCTCAGATCCCGGAGGATGTGCTCTATGCCCGCAGCGGTATCGACACGGGCCTGACCTTCAATACCCTCTATCAGCTCTACCGCAGAAAGCGGGAGAATGATCCTGCCCTGGAAGTGGCAGATACCATGCTCCTGACCCCGGACCTGCTGGGCTATTTCCTCACAGGCAGCAAGGGAACGGAGTACACCATTGCCACCACCACCCAGCTTTATGACCCCACCAAGAAGGACTGGGATTGGCAGACCATTTCTGAGCTTGGGTTGCCAAAGCATATTTTTACCAAGATCGAAAAGAGCGGAACGATCCGCGGACACCTGCGCCCGGAGATCTGTGAGGAGGTGGGGATCAATCCTGCCGCCTTTGTGGCTGTGGGAAGCCACGATACCGCTTCTTCCGTAGCGGCGATCCCCGGAACAGGCAGCTTTGCCTTCTGCTCCTCAGGCACTTGGTCGCTGATGGGTGTGGAAATGGACACGCCTGTGCTGACAAAGGATGCTGCAGCAGCAGGCTTCTCCAACGAAGGCACGATCCAGGGCGGCTTCCGTCCCCTGCGAAACATCGTTGGTATGTGGGTCATTCAGGAATGTCGCCGGGATTGGCAGAAGAAGGGTACGGATCTGAGCTGGGATGCCATCGTGCAGGAGGCAGCCCAGGCACAACCCTTCCGTTCCATCATCGATACCGACAGCCCGGAATTCTATGCCGGCGGCAATATGGAAAAGAAGATCCGGGAATACTGCCGCAAAACCGGTCAGCCTGAGCCGGAAACGGTGGGTCAGGTAGCCCGCTGTGTCTATGAATCCCTGGCGCTGAAGTACCGGTATGTGCTGGAAGGTCTGGAAAATATGAAGGGTCAGCGGATCGACTCGCTGAACATCGTTGGCGGCGGCTGTAAGAACCGCCTGCTTGACCAAATGGTGGCGGACGCGCTGGATCGGGAAGTGATCACCGGACCGGTGGAAGGCGCGGCACTGGGCAACCTTCTGACACAGGCAATGGCACTGGGCGATGTTAAGGATATTGACCACCTTCGCCAGGTGGTCCGCAATACAGAATCCGTTGAGATCTGGAAGCCGAACCATACGAAGGATTGGGACGCGGCTTATGAGAAACTGTTGACACTGCTGAAATAAAGGAGAATGATCATGAGCGTAGATATGACAAAGTGGGAACAGATCGCAAAAGAAAATGTCCATAACAGACCTGCCGGAAAGGGCCGTCTGGCCGGGCGGATCACCATCGTTACCGGTGCAGCACAGGGCTTCGGCAAGGGTATTGCCGAGGAGCTTTACAAGGAGGGCGCGACCATCGTCGTGGCGGATATGAATCTGCCCCTTGCGCAGCAGGTAGCTGAGGAAATGGGTGAGCGTGCCTGCGCAATTGCTGTAAATGTGTCCGACGAGGAGAGCGTGGCAAACATGGTGGCCCAGACCGTTGAAAAGTTTGGCGGACTGGATATTCTTGTGGCCAATGCGGGTGTTGTCCGTTCCGGACCTTTGGCAACATTTGAAAAGAAGGATTTTGATTTCGTTACTTCCATCAACTACACAGGTCTGTTCCTGTGCAGCAAATATGCCGCTATCATCATGAAGGCCCAGCATGAGGCTGATCCGGATGCTATGTACGACATCATTGCCATGTCCTCTAAGTCCGGTCTGGAAGGCTCTAACAAGAACTTTGCCTATGCCGGCTCGAAGTTTGGTGCGATCGGTCTGGTCCAGAGCTTTGCACTGGAGCTGACGGCCTATAACATCAAGGTCAATGCCATTTGCCCCGGCAACTATCTGGACGGTCCTTTGTGGAGCGACCCGGAAAGAGGTCTTTTTGTCCAGTATCTGCAGGCAGGGAAAGTTCCCGGTGCAAAGACCGTTGCAGATGTGCGCCGGTTCTACGAGGCGAAAGTACCCATGAATCGGGGCTGTCTGCCGATCGATGTGGCTCGTGCAGTCATGTACTGCGTGGAGCAGAAGTATGAGACC
>CAYLNV010000109.1:0-4354 GCA_964385085.1 uncultured Oscillospiraceae bacterium | reverse complement strand
GGCCGTGCTTGCCTGCAATGCCCCGGCTCAGCAGGGGAGAGCCGGCAGGCTCAACAGCTACGATCTGTATATTGGGGTTCTGGAGCTTCAGGTATTCGCCAACACCGGTGATCGTTCCGCCTGTGCCGACACCGGCAATAAAAATATCTATTTGCCCGTCGCAGTCCCGCCAGATTTCCGGACCGGTGGTGCTGCGGTGTGCCTGTGCATTGGCAGGGTTATCGAACTGTGCAGGGATAAAGCTGTTTGGGATCTCTTTTGACAATTCCTTCGCTTTTTCCACAGCTCCCTGCATACCCAAAGCACCGGGGGTCAGTATCACTTCTGCACCGTAGGCACGCATTAAAAGCTGCCGTTCCCGGCTCATGGAATCGGGCATGACGATCATGGCCCGGTAACCGCGGACAGCGCAAATAGCGGCAAGACCGATGCCGGTGTTGCCGGAGGTAGGCTCGATCACCACAGAACCGGGCTTTAACAGGCCCTTTTCCTCCGCATCCAGGATCATAGCCAAAGCGGCCCGGTCTTTTGCAGAACCGGAAGGATTGAAGGACTCTAATTTTGCCAGAATTCTGGCGGACAGCGCTGTCTGCCGGGCGATGCGCTGCAGCTCCAGCAGAGGGGTAGAACCGATCAGCTCTGTAACGGATGTATAGATCCTGGACATACCTTGACCTCCTGTCATACTCATTATCTTTTATTATATCTTCCTGTAAGATTTTTTGTCAATAGAAACATTGACAATCCCTTTCGTGTATGATATGAAATAAGGAAAGATTGGAGGGTTATGTGATGACACCTATCGAAGATAAAATTGAACGCGTGGTCGATCAGATCCTTAGCGACTATCAAGGCGGTCGGGATATTGATAAGATCGAGCGATTCCATCAGCCGGACCGGGATGTGGTAGTCGATATGATCGAGAAGCTCCGCAGGATCATATTTCCCGGCTATTTTTGGGATAAGAATTACCGGGTCTATAATGCAAAGCATAATTTGTCCATGCTCATTGAGGATGTGATGTTCAACCTGAACCGGCAGGTATCGCTGGTGTTCCAGAGTGCAGGCGAATCGGAAGAGGATGCGCAAGCCCATGCCCAGCAGGTGAGCCTTGCTTTCTTTGAGCAGATCCCGCAGCTGCGGACCATGGTGCAGACAGATCTGGAGGCGGCTTATGCAGGCGACCCGGCAGCCACCGGTATGGCGGAGATCATTTTTGCCTATCCCGGCCTGTTTGCCATTACTGTTTACCGCCTGGCCCATGTGCTGTATACCCTTAATGTGCCCATGCTGCCCAGAATTATGACGGAGCATGCCCATAGCATCACCGGTATTGATATCCACCCCGGTGCCACCATTGGCAAGTATTTCTTTATTGACCACGGAACGGGTATCGTTGTTGGCGAGACCACAGTGATCGGTGATAATGTTAAGATCTATCAGGGTGTAACTCTGGGCGCACTTTCTACCCGTGGCGGTCAGGATCTGAGGGGCAAGCGGCGCCATCCTACCATCGAGGACAATGTTACGATCTATGCCGGTGCATCTGTGCTTGGCGGGGATACGGTGATCGGACGGGATTCGGTGATCGGCTCCAATGCCTTCATCACAAAGTCCATCGCACCCAACACCACGGTCAGTATTAAAAACCAGGAATTGCAGTTTAAGGGTCGTTTATAAGGTGTGATTTTTCGGAGGATCTTGACAAATAATTGATTTTGACCATAGGTATCTGTCTTGACAATGAATCCCTTTCGTGCTATAATGCACATTACTGTGCAAAGGATAACAGACAGTTGTTTACAAGCTTGATACCACGATTAAAACAAGGTGATCTAATATGGAATCTTCAATTGAACTGAATCTTCGAGACCTATTTGTGGCGATCATCCACAAGCTGTGGGCGATCGTGCTGTGTGCTGTTCTGGCAGGTACGATGGCTTTTGTATATACGGCCAAATTCGTAACGCCCCTTTATCAGACCAGCATTAAGATCTACGTAAATAATACGGTTTACGGTGAAAAGGATGGCATTTCCAATGCTGATCTGACCACCTCTCAGAAGCTGGTGTCTACCTATGCGGAAGTCATCAAAAGCGAATCCTTCCTGGAGAAGGTGTCTCAGGCACTGGACAACAAGATCAGCGCTACAGAGATCGGCAAATCCTTGACGCTGAAGAGCTCCAGCGGTACGGAAATGTTTACGGTTACGGTATCCAATTCAGATCCTGAGCTGGCGGCTGAGATCGCCAATACCATTGCGAATATCGTACCTGTTGAAGTTCCCAAGATCGCAGACGGCAGCTCTGCCAGAATCGTGGACTATGCAAAAGTGCCCACTTCTTCTTACTATCCCTCTTATACGAAGAATGTTATGCTTGGTGCTTGTATCGGTGCTTTGCTTGTGCTGATCATTTTGATCGTGCAGGTGCTGATGGACCTGCATATCAAGGGGGAGGATGACCTGAAGCGGTTCTCTGATGCACCGGTATTGGGCTATATTCCTCACTATGAAGCAGTCGGCAAGGCAACCGGCTACGAATACGAAAGCACTACCTCGGATACCAATGAGGATAGCGAGGTGGTGGAAGCATGAGTTGGAAGAGAAATAGTGCAGCACATTCCAAGAAATCCAGCTACACTGCTCAGCGCCGCAATATTTTGAACCAGAACACAAGCTTCTATGTCAAAGAGGCCTTTAAATCTCTGCGTACCAACATTCGCTTCTTCCAGACAAGTGAGGGCTGCAGAAAGTTCTGTGTTACCAGTAGTGTAGCCAGTGAAGGTAAAAGTATCACTGTTTTGAACCTGGCAATCACATTTGCTGAGGCAAACCAGCGGGTGCTGCTGATCGATGCGGACCTGCGCCGCCCCAGCCTTGCCCGCCTGTTGATCGAGAAGGCTGCGCCTGGACTGAGTAATGTGCTGGCCGGTCTTTGCTCGGAGGAGGATGCGATCCGTAAGGATGTTCGTCCGAATTTGGATGTAATGTTCTCCGGTGAGATCCCCCCCAACCCTTCGGAGCTTTTGGGCACGGCAAGAATGAAGCAAATGATCGACAAGCTGTCCAAGGAATATGATTATATTCTGGTGGATACCTCTCCGGTCGGTATTGTTTCGGATGCCTGTCTGGTTTCTTCTACATTGGACGGTGTGCTGTTCCTGGTCCGTCAGTACAAGACGGAAAAGGATACCCTGTCCAGAAGCCTGAAGCAGCTCCAGAACGCTGGTGTTAAGGTGATGGGCTTCGTCATCAACGGCTATGAGGATGAGCGGATCGGATACGGTAAGTACAGATACAGATACAATTATAAGTATCGGTATAAGTACAATTACGAATCGGCATCCCATACCACGAAAGCAAAAAACAAAAAACAGAAAGCAAAAAGACAACAAGGCAAGAAGCAAACAACAAAATAAACAGTAAGGGTGTGTTGCAGTATTTTGCAACACACCCTTTTGATATCAAACATCGCTTAGCATTGACAGGATAAGTGGATACAGCCGCTTTGCTTGCTCTGTGTCAATGGTTTCCCAGGGGTGAGAATTTTTGGAAAGAAACCGGTTTGCGCGCTGGCGGTATATTTGACGCTGACCGCTGGAATCATAAAGTGTGATCACAAAGCTGTCTCCAACGATCCGCTCCGGATCAGTATCTGCGTTTCCGTTGCAATCTAAAATGCGTAAATAGTTTAGGATCTCTTCCATTTTATGGGGCTGGATATATGCACGGCTGATGGTGGTGCTTCCTCGGTGGCAGATCACCTGGATCTGCGAGATATAATGCGGACGGCTGTCTTGACCACCGGCTGCATGGGCTGTGCTGACCAGCAGCATAGGCATCAGCAATATTATGGATAATTTTCGAAATATTTGCATATCATTCACCTCCGCCCTTTGTCCTTAGGATGGCAGGAATGACACCGAATATGGTAAGTAAATTTCAGAAAAAGTGTAAAAACGCTGTAAAAAAGTCAGTTTCAAATCATTGAAGAAGAAACTGCAAATTTTTATCCGCCGAACAGGGCTGCTCCTGAGGTTTGCGGCATGATAAAGAAAAGGGCGCGTTGCATCATCATTTTGCAACGCGCCCTAAAGCTATACAAGTGCCTACATCCTGCGGATGTAGGGGTGTTCATTGAACACCCGCGGGCGACGAATCGTCGCCCTACAGATTCTATCGCAGAATTTTTGCATTTTGCAACAGACCCTTTTATAGGATATGATTTAAAGCTCGCAGTTGCCGACGGTTCTGGGGAAGGGGAGTACATCCCGAATGTTGCCCATACCGGTCAGATACATGACACACCGCTCGAATCCGAGACCGAAGCCTGCATGACGGGCAGAGCCGTAC
>CAYLNV010000108.1:0-4362 GCA_964385085.1 uncultured Oscillospiraceae bacterium | reverse complement strand
CTTTCAGAATTACGACAACGGCTATGCTGTGCTGCGCCTGCGCTGTGAAAATGCTGACACAGTTACGGTGGTCGGCACCATTCCCCTGCCCTCTGTTGGCGAACGGCTGATGGTTACAGGCAAATGGGCCAGCCACAGCAGCTACGGCCGCCAATTTGAAGCAGAATTTTTAGAGCGGCTCATGCCCCAGACCACCGCGGATATCCTCTCCTACCTTTCCAGCCGTACCATCAAGGGGATCGGTCCGAGGATGGCCGCAAGGATCGTTCAGCGGTTTGGGGATGAGACCCTGACCGTTATGGAGCGAGAGCCGGAGCGGCTTGCTGAGGTCAGCGGCATTTCTGCCGCCAAGGCGCAAGCGATCGGAGAAGCATTCCGGCTTCAGTTTGGTATGCGCCATTTGATGGAGTTCTTTGCCCTGCACCACCTGCCCGCAGAGCTGGCCGTTAAGACCTATAAGCTTTATGGCGATGCTGCAGTGGATCTTTTGTATGACGATCCCTATCTTCTGATGGATGAGGGGCTGGAAGGGCCATTCGGTGCGGTGGATCGGTTTGCCATCGATCTGGGTATTGACGGAAATGACCCCCGCCGTGTGGATGCAGGCGTGCTGTTTGAATTGACCTACAATTTATCTGCCGGACACAGCTTTCTTCCGGAAGAAAAGCTGGTTGCCGCAACTGCCCAGCTTCTGAGCGTGGATACCCAGACTGTATATACGAGCATCGCCCGTCTGGCGGACGGTCAACGCTTGGTGCAGGATACCCTTGCCGGTCTTTCTGTCTGCTACCTACCTGCCCTGTATCAGGCTGAGACTTACTGCGCCCGGCGGCTGTTGGAGCTTTCCGAAAACAGCTTCCCTGCCCCGTCGGGGCTTCCAAAGAAGCTGCGGATCGCTGCAGAAAGCAGCGGCATCACCTATTCTCCCCAGCAGGAGCAGGCAATGCAGGAAGCCGCCACCACAGGACTTCTGATGATCACCGGCGGCCCCGGTACCGGTAAGACGACCATTTTAAAGGGTATTCTTTCCCTGTACGACCAGATGGGGCTGAAGTGTCTGCTGGCCGCTCCCACCGGCCGTGCCGCCAAGCGGCTGACGGAGGTAACAGGCCGGGAGGCCTCCACCATCCACCGGCTTTTGGGTGCCGGCATCGACCCGCACACAGGCAAGCTGTTTTTCTCCAGGGATGAATCCGACCCATTAAAAACCGATGCCCTGATCGTGGATGAGATGTCCATGGTGGATGTGCAGCTTCTAGGCAGTCTTTTGCTGGCTGTACCTGCCGGGACCCGGTTGATCCTGGTTGGCGATCCGGATCAGCTTCCTCCTGTGGGCCCCGGTTTTCCCTTCAGTGATATGCTGCGCAGTCAGGCACTACCTGCCGCACGGCTGACCGAGATCTTCCGTCAGGCACAGCAAAGCCTGATCGTAATGAATGCCCACCGGGTAAACGGGGGCGAAATGCCGGAATTGAGGAATGTGAAAAACGACTTTTTCTTCCTGCCTGCCCGATCTGAGGAGGCTGCTGCCCAGACCATTGTCGGTCTTTGCACCACCCGGCTTCCTCAAAACATGGGGATTCCTGCAAACCAAATACAGGTCCTGTCTCCTACCAAGCGAGGCAGTGCCGGCACTGTCAATCTGAACCGGCTGCTGCAAGCCAGCTTGAATCCCCCCGGTCCTGCCAAAAAGGAACGCAATTTCGGTGAAACGGTCTTCCGGGAGGGGGATCGGGTCATGCAGATCCGGAACAATTACGACATTCTGTGGACCAAGACCGACGGCAGCGCTGTGGGTACGGGGATCTTTAACGGAGATGTGGGTATCATCACCGCCATCGATCCGGATATGGAGGTTATGCGGGTGGTCTTTGATGACCGTCAGGTGGAATATGATTTTACTCAGCTAAACGAATTGGAGCTTGCCTATGCCATGACCGTACACAAAAGTCAGGGCAGCGAATATCGGGCTGTGGTGCTGGCTGCGTGGAGCGGCTCTGTATATCTTCTTAACCGCTCGGTCCTTTATACCGCGATCACACGGGCGAAGGAGCTTCTGGTGATCACCGGGCGGGAGGAGACGATCGCCGCCATGACCCAGAACGGCAAGACCGGCCGCCGGTATACAGGCCTGAAGCTGCGCTTGCAGGAAAGGACCGGATAAATGACAGAACGCATATTCCGACTTTTGTTTCCGCCCAAGTGCGTGCTGTGCCGCAGTTTACTGACAGATCGGCAGACTGATTTTTGTCATCACTGCCGCACTGAGGTGGAAAATTTCACAAAAATAAAATTTAAGCCATCTTTTGTTGCGCGTTGGACCGGTGTGTGGTATTATAAGGATGATGTACGCAGCAGTATTCTGCGTTACAAGTTCAGCAACAAGCGTCATTATGCCGGTGCGTACGCAAGAAAGCTTGCCATTAAGCTGCAAACGGAGCATCTGGATGATTTCGACGTGCTGACCTGGGTCCCTGTGGGATCTTTGCGCCGTCTGACCAGAGGTTATGATCAGGTGGAGCTGCTCGCAAATGCACTGGGGCAAGAGCTGAACACCGCACCTGTGCGCACGCTGAAAAAGATCCGCAACACACCGCCCCAGTCCGGTATTCCCGATGCCTCCCGACGGCGGGCGAATGTGCTGGGTGCTTACCGTGCAGTGGACATTCCCCGATTTGCAGGTAAGCGTGTGCTTCTGCTGGATGATGTTCTGACCACCGGTGCAACTGCCAGTGAGTGTGCCCGGGTTTTACTGACTGCAGGCGCATCCGAAGTCTGCCTTGCTGTTCTGGCTGTAGCCAATCATAATGCAAAACCAAGCAATAATAAAAACATATGTAGGTGATACTATGCAACTGTTTTCTAACGACCTGGGTGTAGACCTGGGTACATCCAATATCCTGATCTATTCTGACAACAACGGCATCGTCATTCGCGAGCCCTCCGTGGTAGCTGTGGACAAAAACACCGGCAAGATCCTTCAGGTCGGTGCTGCTGCCCGGAATATGCTGGGGCGCACACCCGGCAATGTGGTAGCCATGCATCCTTTGAGAGATGGTGTGGTCTCCGACCACGAAATGACCGTTAAGATGCTGCAGACCCTGTTCCGCTCTGCCACCAAGGCATCTTTGTTCACACCCAAGCCCAGAGTGGTCATTTGCGTACCCAGCGGTGTATCTGAGGTGGAGGAACGGACTGTGATCAATGCCGCCATCGAAGCCGGTGCCCGCCGTGTGTATCTCATTGAAGAACCCCTGGCTGCTGCACTGGGCGCCAATCTGGATATCAGCGGTCCTTCCGGTCATATGGTGGTAGATATTGGCGGCGGCACGACGGATATCGCCGTACTGTCCATGAATGATGTTGCAGTATCCTCTTCCATCAAGGTCGCCGGCATCGCCTTTGATGAGGCCATTGCCCGGTATGTGCGCCGCAAGCACGGTATTATCATCGGTCAGGTAACGGCAGAAGAGATCAAGATCCAAATCGGCAGCGCTTTCCCCCGGCAGGAGGATATCTCCATGCTGGTGAAGGGTCGCGAGGCCAAGACCGGCAGACCCCGGGAGCTGGAGCTTCTGTCTTCGGAAATTTATGAGGTCCTGCGGCGGCCGGTCCGTCAGCTTGCCGATGAGGTGTTGTCCGTTCTGGACGATACTTCACCGGAGCTTGTGGGTGATATTGCCGAAAACGGCATCACGCTCACCGGTGGCTGCAGCCAGCTTTGGGGCATGGATCTGATGCTGACGGACCACACCGGCATCCAGTGCACATTGGCTGACGATCCGGACTCCTGTGTGGCATACGGCTGCGGCAAGAGTCTTTCCTGGATCAATCATATGTCAGAAGGACCGATCAACATTGCCCGTAAGCGTCTGATGCGTGGCTAAATAAATATTACCAGAGGGTGTTTGGGCAACACCCTCTGGCATTTTTTATTTTAGTCGCAATCGCAGTCCGTCTCTTCTTCTTTGGGACAATCGCAGCCTCTGGGAGCAAACTGCTTGACCGGGAACGGGATCCGGGAGAACATCTCACAGGGATCCTCTGCGCAACCGGGAGATTCGCAGCACTCCTTGGTGGGAATACTGTAATCCAGTACCGGCACAACAAGCTGGGCATCCCGCTCCAGCCGGATCACCGAGAACTGTCCCAATGTAACAAGCAGGCAGCGCCCCTCACTGGTCAGCACCAGTGCTTCATCAAACTGCTCGCTGATCTCAAGCGGGATCTGAATGACAGACTGATCGCCACAACGGCACTGGCAATTTTCCCGAACCTTGGAGCTCAGCACCATGGGATCCAGCACCTCCACCACGGACACCAATTCGCTAGGTGGAATTTAGGCGGCTGCCATATCTTCAA
>CAYLNV010000107.1:0-4458 GCA_964385085.1 uncultured Oscillospiraceae bacterium | reverse complement strand
GCAGCGGAAGAATTACCGCTATGTGTCCGGTGAAACGTTGATCAGGGCCACCGAAGCTTCCGACAAGTATCACCTGGGTGTGGCTGCGCCTATTTTGTGCCAGGGCGATCTGATGGGCTGTGTCATGCTGCTGATGGGTGAGAACGATACCCCTCTGGCAGAGGCAGACCAGAAGCTGGCCCAGACGGTTGCCGGATTCCTTGGAAAGCAAATGGAAAGTTAGTTACAAGAAATGGTGCAGGGTCTTGCAAGAGATCCTACACCATTTTGTTTACATAAAAGATCGGCGCGGCAGAAAATTTGGTCCAATTCCGACACTTTCCTCCACATAGAACGGAGAATCCCCGTGTATTTAACTGCCAAATAGGGAAGCGGGTAAAATCAGGGGGATATAAAAGGGTTGACAGATAAGGTCTTACGTGTTATAATTCGTAACCGGATTGTAATTTTTGGAAATCGAATTGTAATTCTGAAAGGATCTTTATATGACGAAAACCAAATTCTGGGGGATGCGGGTCCTGTGCATGGTGCTGAGCCTGGTGTGCCTGGTGAGCGCTGTGCCGCCGGTGGAAGCAGCGGCAGAAAAGGCTGAAGAAGTGCGCACAGAAGAACAGCAGACCATCAATACCTGCCTGATTTACCGGGGCGCATCCCAAAGAACCAGCGTGATCGGAAGAATGGAGGACGGAACGGTGGTTCAGGTCCTGGACCGGCGGAACGATTATTATATGATCGACTGCTACGATATGACCGGCTACATAGCTGTCTCTCAGGTAAAGCAAAGAGAAAACGGCGAATATTACATTTCCTGCGATACAGAATCCATCCACACTGCCCCCATGGAGACGGGAAGCGTGGCGGACGCATTGCTGCTGCGTGCGGCGATCCTGGATTGCGCCAAGGGGAAGCTGGGAAAGCCCTATGCCTATGGCGCAACGGGCCCCAATGCCTTTGATTGCTCCGGCTTTACTTCCTATGTGTATAAACAAAACGGCTATTCTCTGGCCCGGCTGTGCAGCGGACAGATGAGCCAGAGCGTGATCGTATCCCGGGAAGGCCTGCAGGTTGGGGACCTGATCTTCTTTGGCAGCTCTGTGGGTTCTGTGTTCCATGTGGGCATCTATGCCGGAGACGGACAGATCATCCACGCAGGCAACAGCGGCATCTGCTATGCAGAGCTGGACGGTACCTGGTGTGCAGAAAATTATCTGTGCGCCCGACGGATCATAACCGTCAATGCCCAGACCATGCAGCTTCCTGCTACCGCAGCAGACAGCCTGCTAAGCGGCAGCAGTACAGCCATCCGCAGTGTAAGATAATATTTCGCACCCTGCCAGTCTCGGCAGGGTGTATTTTATAGCGGCAAATTTCAATTTGATGATGTTTCTTGATTTCTTCCGATATGTCCGTTATAATAAAGCGGTCATGAACGAAGGAGAGAGATTTATGGAAGATAAGACCCTTCAGGGAAATAAAATGGGAAGCATGCCGGTGGGGAAGCTCCTGTTTTCTATGGCCCTGCCGTTGATCATTTCTATGCTGGTACAGGCATTGTATAATGTAGTGGACAGCGTGTATGTTGCGGGCTACTCGGAAAACGCGGTAACGGCCCTGTCGCTGGCTTTTCCCATTCAGAATTTACAGATCGGCTGCGCCACCGGTGTTGCGGTGGGCATGAACAGCCTGCTCAGCAAATCCCTGGGCGAGGGAGATCGGGAACGGGCCAATCAGGCCGCCGGAAACGGCATTTTCCTGACGGTGATCCTGGTTGCCCTGTTTATGCTGTTCGGCTTCTTTGGCGCAGGCGCATATTACGGTATGCAGTCCATCAGTCAGGATACTGCCCAAAGCGGCACGGAGTACACCGCCATCTGCTGTATCTTTACCCTTGGCATATTTGTTGAGATCCTGGGCGAGCGGCTGCTGCAGGCCTCCGGCCGGACCATTTACACCATGTTTACCCAGGGAACAGGTGCTGTGCTGAATATTATTTTAGACCCCCTGTTTATCTACGGCTCTGAAAAGCTGGGGATCCCCTCAATGGGTGTTGCCGGTGCGGCGATTGCCACGGTCATCGGTCAGTGGGTGGCGGCGATCATGGCAGTGATCTTCAACCTGAAATACAACAAGGATGTTGTGTTCGGTTTGAAATACCTGCTGCCCCGGTGGGAAGTGGTCAAGAAGATATTGACGGTGGGTATTCCCTCCATGATCATGATGGCCATCGGCTCTGTAATGAACTTTGGCATGAACCAGATCTTTTTGGGCTTCCCCGATATCGGAGAAACGGCTTCCGGTGTGTTCGGTGTCTATTTTAAATTGCAGAGCTTCTTCCTGATGCCTTTGTTTGGTCTGAACAATGCGTCTATTTCCATCATTGCATACAATTACGGTGCGCGGCAGCCCAAGCGGATCACGAAGACATTGAAGCTGGCGGTGGGCGCGGCGCTGACGGTGATGCTGGTGGGCCTGCTGGTATTCCAGACCATCCCCCATGTGCTGATGGGTATTTTCAGCAATTCCGGGAAGTCGGGAGAATTCATGCAGATCGGCATCAGTGCATTGAAGATCGTCAGCTTCCATTTTCCCCTGGCGGCCATCGGCATTGCCCTGGGTGCCAGCTTCCAGGCGCTGGGCAACGGTATTTACTCTACCATTACCTCCCTGTGCCGTCAGTTGGTGGTGTTGCTGCCTGCAGCCTACCTTTTGAGCCTGAGCGGAGATGTTCACGCAGTTTGGTGGTCCTTCCCCATTGCGGAGGTGGTCAGCATGCTGCTGACGCTGCTGTTTTTCGCACGGATCTACCGCCAGAAGATCAAGCCTTTATTAGGATAATAGGAAACATGCCGGCTCACCTGTGTGAGTCGGCATTTTTTTCCGCAGAGTATGTAAAATCTTGCGAAATAGGTGAATATATAGAAAAAAGGATTGAAATTCGAAATTTCCATAGTATAGTGTGAATTGTGGATTTGAGCCACACAAAAAATTCGGTTTTTGACGAGTTTGAAGAGTGAAGCTTTTTAAGACCTGATTTAGGAGGAAAAATTATGTTTCAAGTAAATGCAAAGCCGTTGGGCAGCTACGATGTTGCAGTTTGCGGCGGCGGCATTGCCGGTGTTTGTGCAGCCGTTACTGCTGCAAGACAGGGCGCAAAGGTTGTTTTGATCGAGTCTTCCGGTATGCTGGGCGGCACTATGACCCTTAGCGGTATGGGAAATCTGATCGATGCAGATAACAAGGGCGGTATTATCCAGGAAATGCGCGACTTTTTGAATGAAAGAGGTATGACCTGGGCGCGTCGCGGCGAGCGTTTCGATGAGAACGGCAAGATCATCCCCGGTAACCTGCTCCACGGCGAAGGTCTGAAGTATTTCTTCGATAAGATCTGCAATGATGCGGGTGTTAAGGTCCTGTTCCACAGTACTGTCTGCAGTGCGAAGCACACCGACGGACATATTCACGAGCTGCTCCTTTGTACTATGTGCGGCAATTTCTCTCTGGATGCAAAGGTTTACATTGATGCATCCGGCAGCGGCGCGCTGGCAGATCTGGTTGGCTGCCAGTGGGAGTGCGGCGATCCGGATGAGCACCGCCCCAGCCCTGTGAGCATGGGTGTCAGCGCCATCGGCTTCCCTGCTGACTACAACGGCACAGACACCGAGGAACAGAAGACTGTATATGCGAACAATCTGAAGAAATACGGAATTGAGGTTTCTGCCGGTCAGGTAACTGTTACCAAGAGCCCTTACGGCACTTGGGGTCTTGGCGGCGTAATGGACTACGGTGTTGTTCCCGATGATATTGAGCGTCTGTCTCAGGCGATTTATGACAAGCGCAAGGAAGCCTTTGATCTGGTGGAGTCCCATCGGAGAATTCCCGGCTTTGAGAATGTGAAGGTCAACGGCACAAATCCCCAGCTTGGCATTCGTGAGGGCCGCAGAATTTTCGGTCATTACAGGATCACCAACGAGGATATCCTCTCCGGCGCCCGCTTTGAGGACGCGGTTTGCCTGGTTACCTTCCATGTGGACGTGCATAAGCTCCACGCAAAGGACACCATTGAGCAGACCCGCGGCTACGAGATGAAGCCCTACCACATCCCCTACCGCAGCTTAGTGCCTCTGGGAAGCGACAATATGCTGCTGGCAGGCCGCTGCATTTCCGGTGATTTCTATCCCTTCTCCTCCTACCGTGTGATCGGTAATATGGCAGGTGTTGGAGAGGCAGCCGGCTATGCTGCCGCTATCTGCGCCAGGGAAAACATCAAGCCCATCGAGGTGGACGGCAAGCAGGTCAGCGCCTATATGGCAGACTACCTGAGAGAGCCGGTGTAATGATCACAATGAAGGGGTCTGCCGCAAAATTCAAAAATCGATCGTTAGAATTTGTAGGGGGCGGCCGCCCCTTTGAGCCTCCCTCGCCTAGAGGGAGGGGGACCGCGTCAGCGGTGGAGGGATA
>CAYLNV010000106.1:0-4475 GCA_964385085.1 uncultured Oscillospiraceae bacterium | reverse complement strand
TGTGACGGCATGGGCGGCGCCAAATCCGGCAATATCGCCAGTACGCTGGCCATTGATGTGTTTGTGCAGGAGGTCAAGCGAAGCTGGAATTCGTCTATGACCCGCACCACCATCGACCAGATGCTCCGGGGCGCTGTGAAGCTGGCTAATTTTACGGTCTACGATCAGGCGGCCCAGTTTGAAGATTTTACCGGCATGGGCACCACCCTTGCGGCGGTGCTGGTGTCCGGCAAAAATGTCAGTGTGGTCAACGTGGGCGACAGCCGCGTGTACTGCATCAGTGAAAACGGCATCAGTCAGATCACCAAGGACCATTCTCTGGTGCAGATGATGGTGGAGCGGGGAGAGCTGACGCCCGAGCTTGCCCGCACCTATCCTGGCAAAAATTTTATTACCCGCGCCATCGGCACGGATACGGTGGTGGAGTGCGACCTGTTCCACACCGTCCTGGACCGGGGCGACTGCCTGCTGCTGTGCAGCGACGGCCTTTCCAACATGATGGACGATCAGGAGATCCTCTTTGAGGTGGTCCATGGCGTCAACAAGCAGCAGTGCTGTCAGCGCTTGCTGGACATTGCCAAATCCCGGGGCGCGCCGGACAATGTCACAAGCATTCTCATCCAGGTCTAAAGCCGAAAGGAGTTCTCATAATGGATAACGATAAGTATATTGGCCGCTTGCTGGACAACCGGTACGAGGTTCTGGAAGTCATCGGCGTTGGCGGCATGGCTGTTGTATATAAAGCCCGGTGCCATCGGCTGAACCGTTTGGTGGCCATCAAGATTCTGAAAGACGAATATTCCAAGGACGAGGAATTCTGCCGCCGTTTCCATGCGGAGGGTCAGGCTGTCGCCATGGTCAGCCACCCCAACATCGTCAATGTGTACGATGTTTCCTCCTCCCACGATGCGGACTACATCGTCATGGAGCTGATCGACGGCATCAGCCTGAAGCAGTACATGGAGAAGAAGGGCGTTCTCAACTGGAAGGAGACCCTGCATTTTGCCATTCAGATCGGCAAGGCGCTGGAGCATGCCCATGGCCGCGGCATCGTCCACAGAGACATCAAGCCCCATAATGTGATGGTGCTGAAGAACGGCTCTGTGAAGGTCACGGACTTTGGTATCGCCCGTATGATGTCCAAGGGCAACACCCTTACCAAGGAAGCGCTTGGTTCCGTACACTACATATCTCCAGAGCAGGCAAAGGGCGGCAGAGTCGACAACCGTTCCGATATCTACTCTCTGGGTGTTGTGATGTATGAAATGATGACCGGCAGACCACCCTATGACGGAGATTCTCCGGTTTCTGTTGCGATCCAGCACATCAATGGCGGCGCACTGATGCCCTCTGTGCTGAACCCCAACATTCCCGGCGGTCTGGAGCAGATCATCATGAAGGCCATGACCCATGAGATCGAGAACCGCTACACCAGTGCCACCCAAATGCTCAGCGATATGGATGAATTCCGTAAGGACCCCACAGTTCTGTTTGATTACAATATACCGCCGCTGGATGCGGTGACCCGGATCTCCCGGCAGTCTGTTGCGGCACAGCCGCCTCAAACCACTGCAGAACGGGTAGAAGAGGCAGCCGGCGCACCAAAACGGCGCACACCCCCTGCACAGCCTGATCGGACTGCCGAGCGGAGTCGGACAGCCCAGCGCAAGCGTCAGGAGGAAGAGAAGAGCAGCCGCACAGCCACCATTGCCATCATTGCCTGCTCACTGGCAGCAGTTATGGCTATTGTGATCTTCCTTGTGATCCTGCTGGGTGGCAGCGCAGGCAGCCATGACGACCTGGTGGAAGTACCGCAGATCGTCGGTATGGAGTTCGATGAGATCCCGGAATACGAGGATTTTGATATTATCATATCAGACAGGGTGCATGATGAAGAAGTACCGGAAGGGATCGTCCTTTACCAGGCACCTGAAGCAGGGGATATGGTGGTGTCCGGGACCCGGATCGCAGTGCTGGTCAGTCTTGGACCTGCACAGGAGCCGATCGCCATGAGTGAGCTGACCGGGCTTCCGCAGGAGCAGGCGGAAAAGATCCTGACGGATCTGGGACTGAATCTGGACATTCAGATCGAGGAAGAATATAGCGACACGGTAAGTGTTGGCAATGTAACCCGCACCGACCCGAAGGAGGGCACAGAGCTGGCTGTTGGACAGAAGGTAACCCTTTGGATCAGCACCGGTGAGGAGATCAAAAACGGTGCAATGCCCAATGTGGTAGGTGTGGAGCTGGAAAAAGCCCGGACCACGCTGGAAAATCAGGATCTGAAGCTGAAGATCACTGTGGAGGAGATTTATGACTCTGAGGTGGCAGAGGGTGTTGTGATCAAGACCCAGCCTGAAAAGGGAGAGCCTCTGGAAACAGGCAAGGAGGTCGTCCTCTATGTGAGCCTTGGACCGCAGCTTGCCAAAATGCCCAATGTTGTGGACATGAACATCGACACGGCGATCACAGTCCTGAAGGCTGCCGGCTTCCAGACACCGGATATTAAAATGGTGGCCAGCGATAAGACCGTCAATACGGTCATCAGCCAGTCTGCGGAGAAGAATACGGAAGTCGATATCAACACCCAGATCGTGCTGGAGGTCTCAAAAGGACCGGAAGAAACGAAGCCTGTCGAGGTTACCAAGGATGTGGAAATTGACCTAAGGATCATTGCCGAGGAAGCGGATTATCAGCTTAAGGTGATCCGGGATGGCAGCGAGGTTTACAACGATACTGTAAAAAAAGGTACGACTTCGATCGTCTTGGAGGATCAGACCGGCACAGGAACAGTTGTTTACGAAATTTGGGTCGATGGATATAAAGTCACGGAACAGAAGGTGTCCTTTTAATGCCGGAGGCAAAAAAACAAACAGGGCGCATATTGCGCTCCTTAAGTGGATTTTATGAGGTACAGACCCCCACAGGGCTTGTTACCTGCCGGGGCAGAGGACATCTGCGCAAGGGCGCGGAAAGCCCTCTGACCGGTGATATGGTGGAGATCACGGTCGAGCATGGAAAAGGCATGGTGGAAACGATCCTGCCCCGGAAGAACCGGTTTGTCCGCCCGGCAGTTGCCAATGTGGATGCACTGGTGATCTTTGCGGCCAATACCAACCCGGTTACAGAGCCCTTTCTTATTGATCGGGTGGCGGCCATTGCCGGTGATCAGGAAGTGCCGGTATATATCTGCATCAATAAATGCGATTTAGATCCCGCAGTGGACCTGCTGCGGATCTACCGCAATGCAGGCTTCCCGGTGATCCGTGCCAGCGCCCAGACCGGCGAGGGTGTGGAGGAGCTGCGGGCATTGCTTGCAGGAAAGCTTACAGCGTTCACCGGAAATACAGGTGTTGGAAAGAGCAGTATGCTCAACTGCCTGTGCCCGGAGCTGGGTCTTGCTACTGGTGAGGTCTCCGAAAAGCTGGGTCGCGGCAGACATACCACCCGGCACGTGGAGCTGTATCGGCTGGATGAAAACACCTTTGTGGCAGATACACCGGGCTTTGCGTCCTTTGATACGGAGCAGATGGATGTGCTGCTAAAGGAAAATCTTCAGTATGCCTTCCCGGATTTTGAAGATCATCTGGGGCAGTGTCAGTTCCACGATTGCTCCCACCGTTCAGAGCCGGGCTGTGCAGTCCGTGCAGCCGCTGAAGAGGGATCGATCGAAAAGACCCGCTATGACAGCTATCTGCGCCTCTACGAAAGATCCAGCCAGATCAAGCTGTGGGAGTTGAAATAAATGCACAGCAGGGCGGGGCGGTATTTCCTGGATACCGTTACCGGAGATCCCTGAGAAACATGATGTCAGGTTGGCGGGGGCTTGTTCCCGCCACTGCTTGTCAGAAAGGCGAAAAATGCGAAACAATAAAGTTTTATGGATCACAGAAACGGCTGCCATGCTGGCACTGCTGATCGTATTGCAGGCGGTTACAAAGTCATTTGGACAGTTTGTAACCGGAAGCTGTGTCAATGGAGTGCTGGCGATAACTGTCCTGGTGTGTGGCATGAGCAGCGGTGTAACAGTGGCGCTGTTAAGCCCTGTGTTTGCGTATTTTCTGGGCATTGCGCCCCAGATCGTTACAGTCCCTGCGATCATGGCAGGAAATACCGTCTATGTCCTGCTGCTGTATTGGATCAGCGGCAGGGACGGAAAGAATTTTGCGAGAAAGATCATCGCGCTCCTGACCGCGGCAGTCAGTAAATTTGCGGTGCTGTATGTGCTGGTGGTCTGGCTGATCTGCAGTGTCCTTTCAGAAGGCTTGCTTAGTAAAGGTATTTTAAAACAGCCAATGCTTCAAGTGCTGACCGCCAATTTTTCCTGGCCCCAGCTCGTTACCGCCTTGCTGGGCGGCGGGGTGGCGCTGCTGATCGTTCCGATCCTGAAAAAAGCACGGAAACGGTAAGATCATGATATAAAAGGGGCTGTAAAAAAACGCATATTTTTCCAAGGTGAATGAAAAGGTTTGGGA
>CAYLNV010000105.1:0-4572 GCA_964385085.1 uncultured Oscillospiraceae bacterium | reverse complement strand
AAAAAGATAACATTTTAAGGGGATGCGGTTTGCCACGTCGCCTGACGGCTCCTCGCAAAGACGTGGAGGTACGATGTCTGGTTGCGATGCTTACAACTGCCCGTAAACTGAAATTTGACACAGGACGGATGATCAAACTGTGATCCAATCACCGGCCTTTGCAAGCACAACCGGGTAGGGGAGCACCTTACTTTCCTGCAATGCCTGAATTTCTGCTACACTCCAAGGGGCATTGTAGTGATGGAAAATAAACTGCTTTGTCTGACACTTTTCCATGTGCGGAAGAAGCGCGTCCATATGGAAATGCTCAAACTCACAAATAATTGCGTCCGACGGTTCACTTTCTGCAATTGCCGGGAAATCATAGGGATCTTCCCGATGGAGATCGCCGGTGATGATGACCCGCTGACCGTCGCCCTCGAGCATCATTGCATTTCCCGGACGGCCGCCTACAACATGATCGGTAGCAATGGCGGTTACTGTAATATTCTCATCCGCGTAGATCAAACCGGGCTCATACAGCTTCATTTGCAGCCACTTTGTTTGGATGGAGTTCTTCATAGAAAGCATCAGTTGCTGAAAACCGTTCAGCACACATTCCTCAGGAAGAAAGACCTCCACCGGACCGGTTTTCTTATAGCCACTGTTGATCATATGGGCGAGGGTGGAAAGACCTGTGGTGTGATCTCCGTGCCGATGGGTAATGAACACTGCCCGAAGATCGTTAAGGGAAAGTCCCTCATTGTGCATCATCTCTGCAACCGGTGCGCCGGCATCAACAATGTAGTAACTGCCGTTACATTCTACCATTGTGGAAATTCCGGGAAAACCGTAACCGGTTCCTAGAATGTGTAATTTCATCTTTTATTCTCCTTTTGCGAAATGGGGGACATCCTCCCATGTGCCGGAAGCGGAGGAACGATAGACCGTCAGGATCAGGTCAACGGCTCGCCTTGCATCCCGGGCGGGGGCAATGAGGGGTGTGCCCAGCAGAATACCGTCGATGAAATTGGACACGATAGCAAAGTGGGCATCCATGTCAATATCCTCTGGGGCAGCGCCGTAGCACTCCACATTTTCTGTCAAGCAAATTGGTTCGGTTTTCAGCTCGTCGTCAGACAGACTTTTGTAGACCATGGTCTTTCCATCTGCATAGACCACTGTACCTCTTTCAAATTCGATACGGATCCGCTCACATTCAGAGTTGGTCTCCGGGAAATGGGAAAGGGTCGTACCCATCAGCGTGCCGTGAGCGCCGCTGTCAAATTCCAGCAAGGCGCAGGCAGCGTCCTCAACTTCAATATTTCTTGCCATGGTATCGCACACAGCACAGACCTTCTTAACACCGCCTGCCAGATATATCAGTGCGTCGATTCCGTGGCTGCCCTGATTCATAAGACAGCCACCGCCATCGCCGGCCTTTGTGCCCTTCCATGCAGAGGAATCGTAGTAGCTGTGGCTTCGGTATCCCCGATACTGAAATTCCACCATCAGCATCCGGCCAAGCTCACCGGAATCGATCAGGTCCTTGGCTTTTTTCAGATCTTCACGGGTGCGGTTGGGGAACACACAGCCCAAAAGTACATGGTTCTTTTCTGCCGCGTCGATCATAGCGGTCATTTTTTCCGTGGTTACATCCAGCGGCTTTTCACACAGCACGTGAACACCGGCCTGGGCAAATGCAATGGTACTTTCTGCGTGATAGCTGCTGGGTGTGCAGACGATGGCCATATCAATACCGCCCCGGCGGATCACCTCCCGGTAATCATTCGTTACAAAGGGGATGCTGTATTGCCTGGCAAAGGCTTCCGCAGCCGTCCGATCCCTTCCGTATACCACCGCAGCGATTTCTGCCCGGCCATCCTGTGCAATGGCAGCAGCATGGCTGTGGCCGATCATGCCGCAGCCGATCAGCGCCACCTGGAGAATTCCATTTTTCATCCGTTTTCGCTCCTTTTTGTGATCCACTATATTTTAACACACTGAAGAAGCAATTGCAATGATATTCAGGAAAGATCTGACAACTGAGACAGAACCGGCGCCAGCTCCTGATATAACCCGACGGAGCAGACGACACCCAAGCGCTCCGCTTCCTCCAGCAGTGCGTTCAGATCCTCCGGAGTGCGCTGAAGGGTGAACTGCACACGATCAGCATAGGGCTCGATCCTGTAATGGCAATGCAGTCGGCTTTCCTGATGGGGCAGAGCGGAGGGTGTACAAACGCAGCCCTGATCGTCATAACTGCCTGATTCGTCTACTGTGATGATCTGGGTGTCCATGGCAGCCTCCAGCCATATTTCCCGGCCTTCCCATGGGAGCAGGTGTTCCTTTAAGGCACGAACCATAGGGGGAGAAGACAGAAAGACGGGGCAGGACAGGGCCTTTGCATACCCTTCGCTCACACCTACCGGACAGGAAAGGGAGGAAACTACGCACGCTGCAATTTCCATGGCTGCTTGCTCTGGCGGACGCTGAAGATCCAGCAGCACACGGCTGCAGCCCTGCTGCTCCACAAGCAGTTTTAGCTGGGCGGCGATCAGCGCAGGATCATGCTCCCCCACCGGTGTGCTGTCGTTGAGGATCAGCATGGAGTTTTCTGGCATGCTTTGCGGTATGTTGGATAGCCCCGGGGTGTATGGAGAAAAATGACAGGCCATGTATGCAAACCGTTCCGGAAGTACCGGCGCGGCGGATATTTCAAAAGCGGTCATGGCAAGATATAAAGGCAAAGCCATGGACAAATCCCACCTTCCGTGATATAATTCCTTCATACTTTATGAAAGAGAGTCAGGGAATATGAACTTTCCACTGCTGCCATATGCAGTTACAGACCGTCTGACGGATCTGACACCGGCTTATTTGAAGAAACAGGGAATTCAACTGCTTATGCTGGATTTTGATAATACCATCGTGCCATATACCACCAGCACCCCAACGGAAGAAATGGCCTGCTGGCTGAAGGGTATGTGCCGATCGGACATCCGGCTTTGTGTTGTATCCAACAGCCGCAGGGAGCGGGTGAAGACATTCTGCGCCCAGTGGGGGATCGACTGCATTACCCACGCAAGGAAGCCCTTCTCTAAGGGGATCACCCAGTGCCTTGCCAGGTACAACATTCCCAGGGAAGCCTGCGCCCTGGTGGGGGATCAGATCTTTACGGATACCCTGGGTGCCAACTGCTGCGGTGTGCGTGCTATTCTTGTGAAGGCGATCGATAACCATAACATCTGGCTGAAGCTGCGCCATGTGGCAGAAAAGCCCTTTATCTTCATAGCAAGAAACAGGAGGATATGCAAATGAAAAATTTGGAAAAATATCTGTCTATTCTGGGAGAAGCAGACGGCCTGCTGCTGACCAGCCGTTACAGCCGCCATTACGCTGGGGAATTTGATATTGCCGAAGGTGTGGCTGTTGTTACAAAGGCCGGCTGCCGTTACTTTACAGACAGCCGTTACATCGAGTCTGCCCAGAACGATCTCAAAGGCTTTGAGGTTCTGGAAATGACCCGGGAAAATAATTATTACAAGCTGATCAATCAGGCGATCGCCGATTTCGGCATTGGGAAGCTGGGCTTTGAAGAAGACTATCTGACGGTGGCTGAGCATACTGCCTATGCAGAAAAACTGGAGGCAGAGCTTGTGCCTATGAATCAGGCCATCCATCAGTTCCGTGCCATCAAGGAGGATTGGGAGCTGGAGCGGATGCGCCAGGCTCAGAAGATCACCGACAAGGCTTTTTCTGAGGTGCTGGGAAAGATCAAAGCCGGCATGACCGAAAAGGAGCTTCAGGCAGAGCTGATCTACTGCCTGTATAAAAATGGCGGCGAAGGTCTGTCCTTTGACCCCATCGTGGTTTCCGGTCCGAATACCAGCCTTCCCCATGGTGTAGCCGGAGACCGGGTGATCTGTGAGGGCGATTTCATCACCATGGACTTTGGCGTGCTGTATCAGGGTTACTGCTCTGATATGACCCGCACTGTGGCGGTGGGGTTTGTAACGGAGGAAATGCGTCAGGTTTATGATACGGTCCTGCGGGCACAGGAAGCAGGCATAGCCATCACGAAGGCAGGTGTTACCGGCAGGGAAGTGGATGCAGCAGCCCGGCAGGTCATTACAGACGCAGGCTACGGAAAATACTTCGGCCATGGCTATGGCCACAGCATCGGCATGGAGTGCCATGAGCTGCCCAGTTGCAGCCCCGGCGGTCAGGCAACGATGCAGATAGGTATGGTCAGCTCTGCAGAGCCGGGGATCTACCTGCCTGGAAAATTCGGTGTTCGGATCGAAGATGTGGTGGTTTTCAGGGAGGACGGCTGTGAGAATATTACAAAGAGCCCGAAAAATCTTATTATTGTGTAAAATTTTTCATTTTTACCCTTGAAAAATAGCGGATTGTCGGTTAGAATGTATTCGTAAAGTTATGTAAAAAATCAGCCCGTATCATGGGCACATTTAGGAGGAAAATCAAGTATGATTTCTGCAGGTGAATTTAGAAACGGTATTACCTTCGATATGGAAGGCAAGGTCATGCAGGTTATCGAGTTCCAGCACGTGAAGCCCGGTAAGGGTGCTG
>CAYLNV010000104.1:0-4583 GCA_964385085.1 uncultured Oscillospiraceae bacterium | reverse complement strand
GCTGTATGCATGACTGCGGCATCGGCTACGGCTCTATCAACCACCCTGTTGACCGCGATCCGGTCTGCGGCTATGTGGGTATCATCGGTGATGTATGTCCCCGCTGCGGCCGTCATGAGGGTGAGGAGATCGATCCCGAGCGTGTGGAAGAGCTGAGAAGAAAGTATCCCCAGATGCCTGCTTTCCAGGGCATCGAGTAAACATTTTTTGAATAGGAGGAAATTACTATGACGATCAAATCCAACAGTGAAAAAATGGGTCAGGGTGTCGGCTTTGAGCGGATCCGGCGGATCACCGGTTATCTGGTAGGTACTATGGACAAGTGGAACGATGCAAAGCGTGCTGAGGAGCGGGACCGCGTAAAGCACTCCATGAGCAAAAATGCTTGAGCTTTCCGGTATCGTAACTGACAGCATTGTGGACGGCCCGGGCATCCGCACAACGGTATTCAGTCAGGGCTGTCCCCATCATTGCGAAGGCTGCCACAACCCGGAGACCTGGGCTTTTGGCACAGGAACACCGATGGACGAGGAACGGCTTGTGCAGATCGTGCAGTCTAACCCTCTGTGCCGGGGTGTAACCTTCTCCGGTGGTGAGCCCTTTGCCCAGGCGGAAGGCTTTGCAAAGCTGGCAAGGCTGCTAAAAGAAAAGGGCTACGAGGTGGCATCCTACACAGGCTACACCTTCGAGGCGCTTTTAAAGGGCACAACGGCGCAGCAGGAGCTGCTGGCGCAAATCGATATTCTGATCGACGGTCCGTTTTTGCTGAAGGAGCGCAGTCTGGAGCTGTCCTTCCGGGGCAGCAAAAACCAGCGGATATTGGATGCTCCCAAGTCTCTGGCAGCAGGAACAGCCGTCAGCACAGACCAGCCCCGCTGGCTGGGAGAATACTAAATAGAAAAAGGGCGCGCTGCAGTTCATTTTGCAGCGCGCCCTGACTTATTATTACACTTCTTTTACTGCTAGGACTGCATCCCGGTCCTTATAGGCCGCCCGGATCACAAACTGGAACGCGACCACCACCAGCGCCATCAGTGCGCCAAAGAACCAAAAGCTGGGGATGTATGTGCCGAAAGCATCAAAGAACAGGTCAGCCAACGGTGAACCCAGGCAAAGGCCCAGCGTATTCATTGCCATAAAGATACCCAGCACCTTTGTGTAGGACTTCCCGCCGAACAGGTCCGCGGTAAGGAGCGGAATCATAACCGTTTCCAGAGGCAAGGCGATCTTATCCAACACAGAAGCTGTCATCGCAAAGACCTTTCCCGCAGTGGAGTTGGTGATCAACACATTGCACGCAAAGGAGATCAGCGCCGCAATGTGGCACATTCCCATTGCAAATCTCAGACCCTTTTTATCGTAGATAACACCCACCAGGATCTTGGAAAAAGTAAGGCACAGGGAAGAAACCGTTGCTATGATCGCAATAAAGGAGGCCGACAATCCCACATCATTCATATGCACGATGCTCACATTTCCAATGCTTGTCATGCTGATGCCGGTAAGCACCACCAAGACTGCCGCTGCATAAAAATAAGGCTTTTTCCGAATGTCGTCATACTCCAAGCCTATCCATGCCGCACCCTTAGACGCTTTCTTTGCCGTTTTCCCCTGAATAGCAGGACCGTCTGCAGGATTTTCCCGCAGGAAAAACAGGATCAGGATTGTGATAGCAAGACAGATCGCCGCGGACAACCAATATGCCTTCCGATAGCCAAATGCCTCACCGTTATTGATGATCGGGGTTATGATCTGGGCAGCAACTGCGCCGCCGATGCCGTTGGCGGACATAACGATACCAGTGTATCTGCCCACATCCTGATGAAACCACCGGCGCACGATCGTACTTGCCATCGTACCACCGGAAAGAACAACTCCTGCTCCCCAAATAACATTACCAATATATATTTGATAAACCTCGGTAGCCATCGCGCGAATCGACGCAGAGGCCGCGAGAAAAAGCATACCTGCGATCGCTAACTTCTTCGCGCCAAACTTACCGATCAGTGTTCCGAAATACAGTGCAACCACTGTCCGCGTGATATTGCGGAAGCTGGAAGCCAGGGCATATACGCTTCGCTTGATCTCCAAAGCCTCTGTAACCGCCTTTGTGTAAAGGCCGTCATTGCTGCTGCAAAAGCCCAGGCAAAAAAACTCCATCAGAAAGCATATTACCAGTACGACCCACTTGTAGTCAAGCCGGGATCTTTTTATTTTCATTTTGACCATGCCCCCATGTACTTTTTTAGAAAGTATACCATCTGATACGGCCTTGGACAATTACGGATTATTTACCGGAGCATAACTTAGACTTTATGCAGCTCCTGTCAGGCGCTCTCTGTAAGGGCGGGGCTTGCCCCCGTCCTACCGTACCACTGTTCGATAAATTGGGATTTATCATCTTTATCATCTTTGGGAAGTTTTCCCTAGACAAAGAAGTCTTTGTGTTTTATAATGATATTTGATTTAATTGAACCGATGCGATTGTAGAAAGGATGATCTGTAGTATGAATTGGGAATATTTACGCGCTGACGAATTTGCAAAAGCCATTGAGGTCTCCAAGGGTGTTTGTGTTCTGCCCTTAGGCTGTCTGGAAAAGCACGGACTTCACCTGCCCGTAGGCTGCGACTCCTTGAAGGCAAAGGGTCTTGCGGAAGAAGCGGCTGCTTTGGAGGAAGTTATGGTGTTCCCCTCCGGTATGTGGCTGGGCGAGGAATGTGTAAACAAGTCCGTTCAGAACCCCTGGGAGAAGAATATGGGCGGCTATGTCTGTATTAACCCCAAGATTTTGGTTGCCGTTCTGGAAGAGCTGTGCGACGAGATCGCCCGTAACGGCTTTAAGAAAATTCTGATCCTCAACTCCCACGGCGGCAACACCCGTATGCTCAACTACTTTATGCGCACCCAGGCATTCAGACAGGTGGACTATGCAACCATGTGGGCACCCATCCGTGATCCCTCCATTTACCTGCCCAAAAATATGTACCGGATCGTTATGGATCGGATCGACGAATTTGATTATCTGACCCCGGAGGATCTGGAGGCAATGCGCATCGTAGCTGAAAGAGGCTCCAATGCAGAGCATCCTGAAGATCAGGGCGGACACGCTGACTGGACAGAGACCTGCCTGGTCTACGGCTACTATCCGGAGCTGGTGTGCGATGAAAATATGGATGCAGAAAGCGGCATTTCCACCCACCGGGGCGACTATCTGATCGACAACGGCATCACCGCCACCCACCACTGGTATCGCAACTACCCCAACGCTATTCAGGGTTACCCTTCTACCGGTTGTTCTCACAACATCGGTAAAGCGATGCGGAAGCTGTGCGTGGAGCGGTTGGTGAAAATCTTTAAGCTGCTCAAGGACGACGAGGACTGTGTCCGTATGGTACAGGGCCTACCCAAGCTGTAAGGGAGCAACCTATGAATTTACGTGAAATTGCAGACAGGCTGGGAATCAGCGAATATCCTGCAGATCTGGAGCAGACAACCCCGATGGATGTGTGCGATCCGAAGCTGATCGAATCCCTTCACAAGGAATTTGATCTGTTCCGGGAGCATTACGAGGATGTCCTTAAGGGCGCACAGGCTTTAAAAAACGACCCCGACCGGTACACCTGGGCAAGCTATGCCTGCGGCTATATGATGGGCCTTTCTCTGGAGGAAGCTAAGAAATTCCCCCTGCCTATGGAAGAGGGTGTCGGAGACATCCTCCCCCTTCTTATTCAACTGCCTATGGTCCCCGGCGCAGCAGAGGCTTACCGCCAGCGGGGCTTTTCCGAGGAAACCATCCACGACCTTATGGCCTCCTACTACGGCTGTGCCAAGGGGATCTATGACCGCACCGGCATATTTGGTCTGGATCTGCGTTTTCACCGCTGGATGCTCATTTATGCCAAAAGCCTGATCTTCCCCTATATGGGCTTCAATATTGAGGTGCTGTCCTTCCCGGAGGGTGCTACCATCCTGAAGAACAAGGAAACCGGAGAGGCTCTGCCTTTGGTTTGGAACAAAACCATCCACGAAAGCGGCAATATCTTAGGCTCTGCCGGCTATGAAAATGAAAACGGCGCAGCAACTGCTGCCTACCGGGAGACTTCAGAGGGCTTCTACGGCTTTGCCGCAAGAAACAACCGCGTTTCTTGCCGGGAGGAATTCTTCCCGAAAGCACAGTGGGAGCGTGCGATCCATACCGGCGACAATGTACTGAGCGTACACCTGCCCAAGGGCATGGACCTGTCTGAACAGAATGTGGACACCGCCTTCCGTACCGTTATGGAAAATGCTGCCAAGTGGTTCCCGGACGACCCGATCCGCGGTCTGTACTGCGGCAGTTGGCTCCTTGATCCCGCACTGGGGGCACTTCTGGGCGCAGGATCCAAGATCGCCCTGTTTGGCGATCGCTTCGCAAGATGGCCCATATTGAGCGACGGTCAGGAGGTCTTCCGCTTTGTGTTCCCCGCCAAGCCTGATGACCTGCATGACCTCCCGGAAAACACCCGGCTGGAGCGAGGTCTTAAGCACCTGTACTTAAACGGCGGCTACATCCACGAATACCGTGGCGTGATCCTATAAAAAA
>CAYLNV010000103.1:0-4583 GCA_964385085.1 uncultured Oscillospiraceae bacterium | reverse complement strand
GACCGTGGGCGATGACAACACCCCCGCTGATAACTGTGTTACTGTCCGCGATCGGGATACCATGGAGCAGGTCCGTATTCCCATTTCTGAGTTGAAGACCTATATCGCAGAAAAGTGCCGCTTCTAAGAGAACGATTATAAAACAGCCAGCCGGTTTTCGGCTGGCTGTTTTTGCGGACACCCCGGGAGGGGTGTCCCTACGGAACGGTTGACGAAATGCGCGTAGGGACACCCGTCCCCGGGTGTCCGTTATGGATGGCAATTAACAAATGGATATGGTCCGGCATTATCACATATTTGTCTACAGATAGATCGCCATAAAAGGCATCCATTTGCTGAATGTATTTTTCTGCGATTTTGCCGTATTCCAACAATTGCGAACAGCCGTGAACGGCTGCCCCTGCAGATATTTTTGATAAAATCTTCTGTCTGTCCTTGGTGCAAATTGTAATGAAATAAGCACCGTTTTGACTGTAATCATAATCTGGGATGCGATTTGATTTCCTTGTGGGGTATTCTGTTTTTTCGGACACCCCGGGAGGGGTGTCCCTACGGACGATTTTGCGTTATTGCGCGTAGGGACAGTCGTCCCCCAGGTGTCCATTGCGTTGCTTACAGGCATAGAAATATGCCTGCTTATAATCCTCCAATGCGCTGTAACATTTTTCCAGACCGGCGAAGACTGCTTGGGGGTCATAGCCTTCCGCCTGCCGGAAATGCCCGATCGCCTGTTCATATTGGGAAAGCAGCAAATATGCCTGTCCCAATATGAAATGGTGTTCTTCTTCCAATCCGTCGATCGTCTGCATAATGCCAATACATTTTTCCGGTACATTTTCCGCAAGGAAAGCCTTGGCGATCAGGAATAACTCCCATTCATCTGTGTTCACTTCCTCTGCCGGCAAAAATCCGGCTTCGTAAGCAAGGAGCTGTCTGCGCCGCTCCAGCTCCGGGGTATAATAGACGGTATGACCGCCGGCCTTGCCCGCCCGCTCCAGGAGCGCGCCCGCGTATTCCTTTTTTCCTGCGTCCAGCGCCTGCCGGGCCATATCCAGGCAGGTCAGCGCCTCCAAAAGCCACCGCTCCCGGTCGAACACTGCATCCGGTGCTTGGTAAGCTTCCAGCTCCTCCAGAACTTCCTTTCCCTCTTTTTGCCTTGCCCGCTCCATGACCGCAAGATTGGGAGAGATCACCGCCTGCTCCTCCAGAAAATATCCCATAGGCTTCCCCAGACGGGCAGCCAGCTCGCGAAGGGTATCCATAGAGGGTCGGGCACTGCCGTTTTCGATCTGGGACAGCATATTTCGGGTAATGGTGTCCCCGCATAGCTGCCGTTGAGACAGGCCTGCCTCCTGCCTTGCCTGCCGCAGCCGTTCTCCTAATTCCATAAGCTCCCTCCAGGTAAGTAAGATTTACCCTATTATAGCATAGCTGTTTCCCCATTTCTACTGTTACAAAAAATTCATTTGCTATTTTCCTGATTTTCCCGTATAAATATAGAAGATTCCTTTTTGGAGGTGTAACATGAACATTTACGACCGGAAAGGCTTAAAAGAAGCAGCCGCCTCCCGGCTTTCGGATGCTGCCTATGATCCCCGCAAGCTGACGCTGATCCACACCGCAGTTGCTTCCGGTGCAGCGCTGCTGGTAGCCGCGATCACCTACATCCTCGAACAGCGGATCGCCGCCACAGGCGGCCTGTCCGGTATTGGCCTGCGGAGCGTTTTGACCACCGCCCAATCCATTTTGCAGTTTGCGCTGACCTTTCTTTCCCTCTTTTGGGGCAGCGGTATTATTTTTGCTGCCATCGGCATGGCCCGAAGCCGCACTGTCGGACCTGCTGACCTGACTGCCGGCTTCCGTCGGTTCGGTCCTGTTCTGCGGCTGAAGCTTTTGCAGCTTTTCCTTTTAGGTGCCATTGCCATGCCCTGCTTATATGTGAGCATAGGTATCTTCAGCATGACACCTCTGGCCACGGATTATGTGGAAGTACTGACTCCCATTATGGAACAGGCCCTTGTGTCAGAACAGCCCATGCTCGAAATGGACACTGCCACAACAGAAGCCCTGGCCCAGGCCATGCTTCCCCTGATCCCCATTTTCATCCTGGTCTTGCTGGCTGCACTTCTGCCGCTGTTATATCGGGTCCGGTTTGCAGAGCATGTGCTCATGGATGACGAGCCTTGCGGTGCGCTGGCAGCGATGGTAAAAAGCTGGAAATTGACACGGGGACACGCCTTCGGGCTGTTCCGGCTGGATCTGAGCTTCTGGTGGTTTTATGTGCTGCAGGGGCTGATCTCCCTGCTGGCCTACGGTGATGCCCTTTTGCCCCGGCTGGGCATTTCCCTTCCCATGTCTGCAGATTCTGCCTACTTCCTGTTCTATCTTTTATATGCAGCAGCGGAGCTTCTGCTGTTCTGGCGCTTTGCCGCCTACCTGCACACCACCTTTGCTGTGGCCTACGACACCCTGCGCGTCCAAGCAGTCGCACCGCCCAAGACCCGAGCCTTCCCCTGGGATCTCCAGGAGGATTGATCCAGGCAAAATGCATACCCCCTGTGTTACCTCCGATAACACAGGGGGCTTTTTGCCCCTTGTGTACCAGACATGCGCATTGACATTTTGGGCTTTTGGGAGTATAATCGACAAAATACGACCTTTTGTCAAAAGAGCGGCGAAGCTCTTTTTGACTGCATCCTGTCTGTTGGCTTTATATTCTCGTATGTATTCTCTGCGGCTTCCGCAGTACTTTTTTGCTAAGAAAGGATTTTACTTATGAAACTATATATTGATCCGGGCACAGGAAGCATGCTGTTTACTGTGCTGTTGGGCTTAATTGGTGCTGCGGTCTATTCTGTGCGTATGCTGTGGATCAAACTGCGGTTTGCGCTCAGCGGCGGAAAAGCAAATGTCGGTGGAAAGAAGATCCCCCTGGTCATCTTCGCCGATGATAAGCGCTACTGGAGCATTTTTGCGCCTATTTGCCGGGAGCTGGATAAGCGGGGCATGGATGTGGTCTATATGACCGCTTCCGAGGATGACCCCGGTCTGGACAATCCCTATCCCCACGTAAAAGCCGAGTTTATCGGTGCCGGAAACAAGGCCTTCTCCCGGCTGAATTTCTTAAAAGCCACTATGGTCCTGTCCACCACACCCGGTCTGGATGTGTATCAGTGGAAGCGTTCCAAGGACGTGGATTACTATGTCCATATCTTCCACACCGCAGGTGAGGTTACCCGCTACCGTATGTTCGGTATCGACTATTACGATGCCCTTCTGATCGCAGGCGAGCACCAGGAGCGGGATATCCGCGAGCTGGAGCAGCTCAGAGAGCTGCCTGCCAAGGAGATCGTAACAGTAGGTATTCCCTATATGGACGAAATGGCCGCCCGCCTGGCATCCAGCGGCCCTGCACCGGAGCACCCCCGTACCGTTCTGCTGGCACCCACCTGGGGTCCCAGTGCGATCTTCAGCATCCACGGCGGTGCGATCATCGATAAGCTGCTGCAGACCGGCTATCATGTGATCATCCGTCCCCATCCCCAGTCCTTCTCTTCCGAAAAGGAAATGCTGGATAAGCTGATGGCAGAATATCCGGAGTCCGAGCAGTTGGAATGGAACCGGGATACGGACAACTTTGAGGTCCTGCGCCGCAGTGATATTCTGATCTCCGATTTCTCCGGTGTAGTCTTTGACTTCTCTTTGATCTACGACAAGCCTGTGATCTACACCGATCCCAATTTCAACTTAGCGCCCTATGATGCCTGGTTTCTGAGCCATCCCCTGTGGACGCTGTCCGCCTTGCCCAGGATCGGTCAGGAGCTGAATGTGGACAACATGGACAACATCAAGGAACTGATCGATTCCTGTCTGGAAGATTCCCGGTATGCCCAGGGCAGAAAGGAAGTCCGGGATGAGACCTGGGCATACTACTCTGAGGGTGCTGTCCGGGCTGCTGATTATATTATGGATAAGTATGCCCAGCTCACGCAATTGGAAGCAGAGGAGATTTCTGTAGATGTCGCTGTTTGAGATTATTGGTACGATCCTGATCGGGCCGCTGAAGCTGCTGTTTGAGGTGATCTTCACCATAGCCTGTGGCATTGTGAACGATCCCGGTCTGGCAATCATCATTTTAAGTCTGGCAATGAACACATTGGTCCTGCCTCTTTACAGGCGGGCAGATGCCATTCAGATCCAGTCCAGAGATACAGAGAATAAGCTGAAGGATGTGGTTACCCACATCAAAAAGACCTTCTCCGGCGATGAACGGATGATGGTCCTGCAGACCTATTACCGCCAGAATCATTACAGCCCCCTGTCTGTCCTCAGCGGCTCTGTTTCTCTGCTGCTGGAGATCCCCTTCTTTATGGCGGCTTACCAGTTTCTGTCCAGCGTCGGTGCATTTGAAGGTCTGGCCTTCGGTCCTATCCGGGATCTGAGCGCACCGGACGGACTGCTGGCCATTGGCGGCATGACGATCAATCTGCTGCCCATTATCATGACCCTTGTAAACGTGGTCTCCAGCTCCCTGTACTTAAAGGGCTTCCCTCTGAAGACCAAGATCCAGCTTTACGGCATGG
>CAYLNV010000102.1:0-4640 GCA_964385085.1 uncultured Oscillospiraceae bacterium | reverse complement strand
TAGACCAGGTCGGCGATGCCCAGCACATCTTCGTCCGTTTCCGTGGGCAGGCCCACATACTCATCCATATTGAAGGTAACAACATTGCGGAAAGACAATGTGCCCGCCTTATTCATCTCAACCAGACGTCTGTATACACCCAGAGGGGAAGAACCGGTAGGCAGTCCCAGCACGAAGGGACGCTCCTCCTTGTGGTTGTTGATCGCATCCGCAATATGCTGTGCCGCCCAGGCGCACATATCTTCGTAGTCATTTTTAATGATCAGTTTCATCTATGCTCACGCTCCTATTTGAAATATGGGAAGAACACTCCACCGTTAAAATCATACTACTTTTTTCCTGATTTGTCTATAGAAAAATATACGGGGAGTGCAGGCCCCGCGCACTGCCGCCGGCACTATTTAGAAATACAGTTCCCAAAATGGAAATTCTATGATATAATGGCTTCCGATCGTTATGGGCGCGCTTGCTCTGGCCTGGCTCATCACATTCATTGCCCTTCTGCGAGGGGATTTCCTGCGGGAGCTAAAGAAGCGGTTTCATGTCCAGTAACGCAAATTTCAACCGTGCCAAACCTGTTCCATCAACAAAAAATTGACGCACGCAAAAAAGAGCTGTCTCACCGGGGCAACGCTTCGTAAGGAAGTATTGTCCAAAGGGAGACAGCTCTCTTTCGTATATAAGGAAATCAATTTTCTGAGGTTTCGCAATGCTCTGCAAATGCCAGGCCCATGGAATAGAACAGGACCGGACCGATATTGAAGAAGTGGCAATCCACCAGGCTGCAGCACAGCAGCACCAGTACGGAGCATCCGATAAAGGTCTTTTCCTTCGTTTGCTTCTTCAGGAAAAACCGCAGTGTCTGTATTCTGTGGAAGCTATATGCCGCCATACCCACCGCACCGCAGCTTGCCAGAAGCTGGACCACCGTGTTGTGCCAGCGGGGCGGGAGAAATCCGGTGAACGCAGTAACCGACCACTCCCAGGGCGCATACCCCGGCGAGAAGAAGGAGCTGCCGAAAACAGGCTTCTGCAAAAACAGCTTCCAGCCTTCCCAATAGATCACATTGCGGGTAGACGGGTCTGTTCCCTTTGCCAGCAGATCGCTGAACAACTGCACGATCTGCTTGTGGAACACAATGGCCACCAGCACCAGCACACCCGCTACCGTAACCAGCGCAATAAAATTATTCCTCCGGTTCTTTGCATAGTGAAGCATGAGCAGCACGCAGGCCAAATAAATGACCACTGCCATCAAGATCGAGCCTCGGGAGCAGGTCAGCAGAACACCAACCAGAAATACAGAGCCAACCACTGTGCCGATCCAACCTCTGCGGTATTTGGTTGCCAAATAGAAGGCAAAGGGGATCATCATTGCCAAAAGGCTGCCGATATTGTTGTGCATACCCCAGCCTGTATAGATCCGTGTACGCTGAATAACACCGTCCACCACCACACCGCCGGTATAATAGACCCAGCCGATCTGCAGCAGCAGAAGTCCGCCCAGGCAGAAGCCTACCCATGCAAAATAGTCATTGCGGACATTCTTCCACTTTACACCGCCTGCAATCAGGAAATAGGGTACAACGAGCGCACAGCCCTGCACCAGCGCAAAGCGCACATTGGGCCAAATATTTTCCGGGTAAGCATCACTGCCAATGCCGCTGAGCAAATATGCGGCTGTCAGGATCAGCATACCGGACAGCAGGGAGTACTTCCGGGAGAGGAACTGCTTTCTGTCCCGGATCACACGATAGATCACCGCCGCAACGATGACCGCTCCATACACCAGGATCACCGTTCCACCGTGGCCTGCAAAGAACACAGATTCCTCTGTCCTGCCCGGATTGTTGCCGGTAGAGGGCGCTACATAGCAGGCTATGATGATCGGGATCAGCGGCAACAGGTCTGCCCCAAACAGGCAGGTATATACCACCAGTGCGGTATAAATACCGTAGACCACCAGTTCCATGGAGAACATGGAGGAAATCGCCGCCAGCACCATTACGAACATAATGTATTGGGGCATTTCAAAAAAATGCTTATTCTGTTGGATGCGGGAAACGCTTTCGGGAGCAGTTTCCTGTGGCTGAGAATGTATATTTGACATGGACATACCCATCACACGATCCTTATCTGTCTAAAATAGGTTCACTATTTTATTATCATACCTTAAATCAACTAAAAATACAAGGTTTATTTCATTTCTCAAACAAAGGGTCTGTTCAAAGCTCGCCCCTACTACGTCCGCAGGATGTAAATGTTTGTATCATTTAAGGGTGTGCTGCAGTATTTTGCAGCACACCCTTCCTGTTTTGTATTCATTAGTATCGGTCGTATCCCGGGTCTTTTTCTCCGTTGTTTTTCTTTCCTCTTCTCACACCGCGAACCACACTGATCACCGCCAGCACCAAAAAGCCCACCGCGATCACCACCGTGATCACGCTTTGGGTGGGAAGCTTTTTGGGGAATACATCCTCAATATCATCCACCACTACAGCCATAGGAATACCGGTCTTTTCCGTAAAGCTCTCCAAAGCTGTATTCACCGTTTCCGCTGTCAGGCTCATGTCCGTCTTGTTGATCAGACGAGACCGCGCCTGATCACGCTCCTCCTGACAGATGAAGGACGATGTGAGCCCCTTGGACAGGATCTGATCCTCCATGGTGCTGATCACACTGGCCAGATTGCTGTCCAGAGAGTATTTATAGGAATTTGCATTGACATTGGCCTCCATGGCCGTGCCAAGCTCCGTACTGTTGTCGCCAAACAGATAGCTGATATCTGTTGCAATATGGTCTCCTACCCAGGCGATATAGCAGTAATCGTAATAATCCTCATCCTCTGCAAGAAAGACCAGCAGAATATTGTCTTCATAGGCTCCGGAACTGCCAAAGACCTCCGCATAGCGATCATCGGCATAATCCTGGAAGATGTTTTCATCATAGGAGCTCACACCGCCCCTGGCCAGGGTGGAAAATGTCGATCCGATGCTGGACAAAAGCAGCATTACCGCTATAATGATCAAAAAAACGCTTGAGATCAGGCCGCCAAGACAGCCACCGCCGTAATAGCGAGGTCCCCAGCCCCAGCCGCCGAAATATGGTCCGTGCCTTCTATGATGGAATCCACCACCGTGGAATCCGCCACCTCCGTGGAATCCGCCACCTCCGTGGAATCCGCCACCTCCGTGAGATCCACCGCCTCCAAATCCGCCTCCGCGGGAACCGCCGCCGCCACGGGCGCCGCCACCAGGTCCTGGCATATCCGTTACCTCCTGTTGTTTATTATCTTAGTTATATCTATTTTACCTTCAAATGTCAACCATCATTCCGGAAACCGCACGATCAGAAATCCGAAATCCCTGAGAGCATTTTGGCTCAAATTCCGCGATGATAACGGACATACTCCCTGTATTCCAAGCTCTTCAACACGCAGATATGCAGAAAGAGATCCGCGTTCAGCGAGAGATGTTTTCGCAGATCAAGTTTTGAAGACCGCAGACATACTCCCTGTATTTCAAGGTCTTCAAAACGAAGATATGCGGAAAAAGATCCGCTGAAAAAAAGAAATGCCCTCGGCTTGTTACCTACTCACTGTAACACGCCGAGGGTCATTCCGCTGAATTGTTGGGTTCTATCATTGGTTAACCTCGCTTTCTATTGAATAGACGCGACTTTCTGGTTTTGTGAATTGCTTCCGGCTCAATTCCTTTGTTATCGTTCCTGAGAAATTTATGTCATCGGAAGAGGGGTGAAAGTCCGTCCTTCGATCCTGTTTTTCATGAGGATCTTTGGTGTATCAGATCATTGGTATCACCTCTTTGTGTCTATATAATAACCTGATTTTTCTTCTTTTTCAAGATGGGATGTTTCACAAGATTGCAGGGTCTGTTTCATGCAAAAGAGAGAAAGTAAACCCACGATACAAATCCTTATTGACTTTGTATATTCTCCTGTGATATGATAATTTTGTTGGGGCGGTTCGGAAAGGACCGCCCATTATTTGGCATTTCGCCACCCTTTAGGAGATTCTTATGAAGCATAAGCTGGTTACATTTTTTAGTATCTTATTCGGCAACGCGCTGCTGGCCTTTGCCATATGCGCCTTTGTAGTGCCCAACAACTTCATGCTGGGCGGCTCCAACGGCATCGCTCTGGCCCTTCACAAGTTTATTCCTCTGCCCCTTTCCCTGCTCAACGGTATTTTGAATGGACTTTTGTTCCTCCTGGGCCTTGCCTTTCTGGGCAAGAATTTCGCCGCAGGCACGCTGCTTTCCACCATCGTTTATCCCATTTTCATGGCTATCTTCGAGCAGCTTCCTTTGGGCACGCTTTTTACGGAAGACCGTTTGACCTGCGCCATTTTTTGCGCAGTGCTCTCCGGCTTCGGCATTGGCATCGTCGTCCGCTCCGGCGGTGCTACCGGTGGTATGGACATCCCTCCCTGTATTCTGCACAAGTACAAGGGTATTCCGGTGGGCACTTCCCTGATGGTGTTTGACACGATCATCGTGCTGGCGCAGGTGTGCATGAACGGTCTCGACGGCATCCTTCACAGTCTGCTGATCATTTTCCTTGTATCCGCTACCGTGAACCATACTGTTGTTACCGGTGTCAAGAAGGTGCAACTGATCGTG
>CAYLNV010000101.1:0-4689 GCA_964385085.1 uncultured Oscillospiraceae bacterium | reverse complement strand
AAGGGCCGTCATGGTTCCACCTGTAATATCGATCAGATAGATACAAAGATCCGGCGTAATGGTCTTTTTCCGGGCTGCAAAATGCCGCTGGATCCAGGCAACCAGATCCCGCTGATCCTGCTTGGCAAACTCCACCACGGCCGCAGAGCCATCAATGGCATCCCACAGCTTTTTCAGCCGCTTATCCGGCTTCCATGCCACGGTCTCATAGGTAAAGACCACCGTGCAGTAATCGGGAATATCGCTTATGATCTGGGCGATCCTTTCCCGATCCCCTTCCGGCAGCTTGAAAACATCCACATCGTCTACCCAGACCATTGTGCGTTCTGCCATCATGGGAAGATTTTCCACTGCGTCTGCAAAGCTTTGGACATCAAAATCCTCATCGGTCAATTTATGGTAGTTAAAGGATTCTGTCAGCTTGTCTATCAATATCTTGCGGAGCTGCTCCAGATAATGGTTCATCAGGAAGGTCTCTTCACCGCAAAAAATATACAGCCTGCCGGGATCTTTCTCCCGGATGGCAGCTTTGAGCTCCTGTATATGATTGGGTTGTTCCGTATATTTTGCCATGGATCTACCCCCTGATAATGATCGTTCCTTCCAAATCTGTTCGCAACACCCTGCAGCCGAACAGTGCCAGCCGATCCAGCGTTTCCTGTGCCGGATGACCAAAGGTATTATTTTCTCCCACACTGATCAGCACCACCGCCGGTGAGGTCTCAGCCAAAAGCGCATAGCCTGTGGAGGTTTTCGCACCGTGATGACCTGCCACAAGGATCTCAAGCTTCGGAAGCTCTGTTTGCTCCAGCAATGCCTGCTCAGCGGCTGTCGATCGGTCTCCGGTAATCAGTATATCACAATTTTCCGGTTGAAACAAGATGCACAAGCTGCTTTCGTTGTCTGTTTTGCCTGCTTCTGCCGCAAAAACGGTCATATTCCCTTCAGGAATGGACACCACCGCATCCGGTTCTACCCATGATATAAGCTGGGCATACTGCTCAGTCAGGGTCGTGCGAACAGAACCGGTGTCCGGAATATTGGGCAGATACAGCTTATCTGCCGGGATCCGTGTCAAAAGAAGAGGGATACCGGCTGCATGGTCAATGTCATAGTGGGTGGCGATGATCCCGTCCAAACGGGTGATCCCCATAGACAGCAAGTATTCTGCCGCCATATCTGCTGCTGTCTCCGGCGAATCGCCGCCGCAATCCACAAGGTAGCATTTCTCTTCATTTTGCAGGACGATACATTGACCCTGACCTACATCCAGAGCCGTGATCCGGTAGTCATCCGACCTCGCTTCCGCCCAGGAAGCGCCCAGGGAACACACCAGCGCTGCAACGATACAGCAGCCAAACAGGACCGGATGTTTATTCTTACACAAAAGGAATCCGGTCAGCAAGGCATAGCAGAAGATCAGCAATGCAACGATATACGGACTGCAAATATAAACTGCTGCCAACGGAAATGACCCCAGGGTTTTGGCGATCACCAGCACATACCGGATGGGCCATGCAATGCCCCAAGCGATGATCCTTCCCAAAGGAAGCCAGATCGCCCCGGCCAAACAGGACAGCATGATCCCATAAAAGACAAAGGAGATGACCCAAAGGGCCAGAAGATTGCTGATGATCCCCACCAGACTCACGCACCCGAAATACCATGCGCATAACGGTGTGGTTACGGTCATGGCGCTCAGGGTTACAGAAACAGACCCCACCGTCCACCGGGTCAGGCGGGCACGGACACCCTTTCCTTTGGCCGGTCCAAGCCGTTTTTCAGACAGCAAATAATTGCTGATCTTATTGGAAAACAGGAATATCCCCACCATACATCCGGCAGAAAGCTGAAAGCTTACCGAGGTAATGGTCTGGGGATTTACCATCAGCATAACAAGTGCCGCAAATCCCAGGGATGTGGGCGGGTCGTATTCCCGGTTCAAAAGCATGGCTAAGATCATCAGGCTTTGCATGATACAGGCCCGGGTGATGGAGGGTGTAAAGCCTGCGATCGCCGCAAAGAGGATCAGCACCGGGATCCCCAGCAAAGCGGTAAGCCCCCGTCGCTTTCCAGCCAGCAGGTATACAAGGGAAAAGAGAATGGATACATGCAGGCCGGACACTGCGATCACATGACGAAGACCGCTGGTTTGAAAGGCGGTATCTTCCTCATAGGTAAGCAGACTGCTGTCGCCCAGCAGCAATCCCCTGGCAAAGCCCAGCACATCCGGTGGGAACATCTGATCCATCAGTGCAGTGATCCTATGGCGAAGCCTTGCGCCAAGATAGCGCAAGGGCCCATACTCCCCTGCCGCTTTACTGACCGTTCCCTCACTGTAAGCCAGCAGAAATATTCCCTTGCCCTGATGGTAGGTTTCCTCCTGCTGTCCACCGGCTGCGGTATATCGCAGGCGGAAGCTTCCATTCAGGTAATTTCCGGGCACAAGCGCCTGGTCATCATCCAGATAGACACAGACCCGGTATTCTTTCCCGTCCTGTTCTATAATACCATCTGTTACTGTGCCATAGCCCAGATCATAGCTATAATCTGTTATTTCTATATTTAAATTCGTCGTCTGGCCGTCCATGGCTCTGGCAGGCACCAGATAGACGCTGTCATATGCGTACAGCCATACAAAGCAAGCGAGGCAGCCCCAGACAGCAGCCGCTGTCTGTTTGCGGATCTTCGATCCTCCGCAGCCAAGCACGATAGCGCAAGGCAGGCAGAAAAGAGCTGCCAGCAGCAACCATATTCCAAAGGACAGGTAGATTCCCGCTGCGCAGGCTGCTGTAAAACCAATTGCGAACCACATAAGCTTCCGCAAATCTTTCACACTCTCTTTCTGCAAAAAGGCGCCACCATCAGGTGACGCCTTTTCCTTTATCAACCCTTGGAAGCTACATAATCATCGACCATTGCCAATGCATCGTCGATCTTATTCGCGTCCTTTCCTCCGCCCATGGCAGAATCAGGCTTGCCGCCGCCGCTGCCGCCGCAGGCGGTGCAGACCAGCTTCACAAGCTCACCGGCCTTCATTCCCTTTGCAACTGCATCCTTACCGCACACAGCCAGGAAGGTGATCTTGCCGTCATTGACGCTGGACAGGACAGCCACCACATCGGAAGCCTTATCCCGCAGGGTGTCGCCCATCTGACGCAGCTTGCCTGCGTCAGCGTCAGGTACATTGGCAGTGATCACATGGACACCGTTCAGTACTCTTGCGCCAAACAGGAAACGGTCTGCCTCACCGGCAGTTTCCCTTGCCTTAATGGATTCGATGGTCTTCTTCAGGCTCTTGATCTCCTCGATCTGGCTTTCCAGCTTGGAAGCCAGATCTGCAGGCTTTGTCTTCAGGATCGCACAGGCATCATAAACACGCTGGCGGGACAGCTCCATTTCAGCAAGGCAGGCCTTTCCGGTGATCGCCTCGATCCGACGGACACCGGAAGCTACACTACCCTCGCTCTCGATCCGGAACGGACCGATCTTAGCCGTGTTATCCAGGTGGGTGCCGCCGCAAAGCTCGATGGAATAGCCGCTCATATTGACCACGCGGACCGTATCTCCATACTTCTCGCTAAACAGAGCCATTGCGCCCATTTCCTTTGCCTTTTCAATGGGCATCTCCCGAATATCCACACCATAGCCTTCCAGAATCGCGGACTGAACGATGGCATCGATCTTTGCCAGCTCCTCAGAGGTAACGGCAGAATAATGGCTGAAATCAAAGCGCAGACGGTCCGGCTCGACTAACGAGCCTGCCTGATGAACATGGTCGCCCAGAACGGTCTTCAGCGCCTTTTGCAGCAGGTGGGTGGCAGAGTGGGCGCGCATGATCGCCTTGCGGCGCTCCACATCGATGGAAGCGCAGACCACATCCTCAGTCTTGATCATACCACGGACCATTTTACCGCTGTGCAGGTACTTGCCGCCCTTGTCCTTCTGGACATTGGTAACTTCAAACCGGCTGTCCCCAACCAGGATCACACCGTGGTCAGCAGTCTGACCGCCCATTTCTGCATAGAAGGGGGTCTTATCCAAAACGACAATGCCGCTTTCACCGCCGGTGATCGAGCCGGTTACCTCCTCGCCTACACATACGGCCAGAACCTTGGCTTCGCACACATTCACATCATAGCCAACGAAGTTCGTGGGTGTGGTGTCCAGGCCCAGATCGATACCGGCCCAGCCAAGATCACCCAAGGCCTTATGGGCTTCCCGGGCACGAATCTGCTGTTCCTCACGGCAGGCGGTAAACTTGTCCATATCCACGGTCAGGCCCTCGTCCTCCAGCATTTCCACAGTCAGGTCGATGGGGAAGCCATAGGTATCCGCCAGCAGGAAGGCATCCTCACCGGAGAACACGGTCTCGCCCTTTGCCTTATGCTCAGAGAGCTTTTCACCAAAGATCCGCATACCGGTATCGATGGTGCGGGCGAAGTTCTCTTCCTCATTTTTGACCACCCGAATGATGTGCGCCGCACGCTCACGCAGGTAGGTGTAATGGCTTTCATTTTCCTTAATGACCGTTTCCACCACTTCGTACAGGAAGGGCTTGTTGACACCCAAGAGCTTTCCGTGGCGGGCAGCCCGACGCAGCAGGCGGCGCAGTACATAGCCCCGGCCTTCATTGGTAGCCTGAACTCCGTCAGCGATCATGAAGGTGGATGCACGGATATGGTCAGT
>CAYLNV010000100.1:0-4709 GCA_964385085.1 uncultured Oscillospiraceae bacterium | reverse complement strand
GACGAAGACCCGTCGCCAGATCGAAGCGGATCTGAAGCAGGTGGATGCAGTTTGTGAGATCGTGGATGCCAGAATTCCTATGTCCAGCCGTAACCCTGATATTGATGCCATTTGCGGCAACAAACCCAGAATTATTATATTGAACCGCATGGATCTGGCTGATCCTGATGCGACCAAGCGTTGGATGTCATATTTCCGTGCAAAGGGCATTGCAGCCGTTGCCACAGATTGCAAAAGCAGAAAGGGAATTTCCGATTTTCAGCCTGCGGTCCGTTCAGTTTTGAAGGAAAAGATCCAGCGTAACCAAGAAAAAGGAATGAACCGTCCTCTGCGGGTCATGATCGTAGGTATCCCTAACGTCGGAAAGTCTACACTGATCAACCAGATCTCCGGACGAAAGGGTGCAAAGGCAGAAAACCGTCCCGGTGTTACCCGCGGTAAACAATGGGTCAATGTTGACAGCAGTCTGCTTCTTCTGGATACTCCCGGTATTCTTTGGCCAAAGTTTGAAGATCCCGAAGTTGGCATGATGCTGGCATATACCGGCGCAGTTAAGGAAGGTGTCATCGATGTTGAGGAGCTGGCTTGCCACCTGATGGAGCGTTTATGGAAATACTATCGGGATACCGTGCGTCAGCGTTATAAGGTCGATATGCCGGAATCAACACCCGGTTATGAGCTTTTGGAAGAGGCAGGACGGAAGAGAGGCTTCCTGCTGGCTCGCGGTGAGATCAACACAGAACGAATGGCTAAGGTGTTGCTGGATGAATATCGTTCCGGCAAGCTTGGTGCGATCACGCTGGAAGAACCGGAGGAAGGTCAATGAGCGAACAGAATCTTTGGCAGCATGAAGAAAAATATTATAGTCAGGGAATCAAGCTGGTTTGCGGTGTTGACGAGGCCGGTCGCGGTCCGCTTGCCGGCCCAGTTTGTGCTGCGGCTGTGATCCTTCCTGACCATATAGAAATTCCCGGTCTGAACGACAGCAAGAAACTGTCTGATAAGCGCCGCCGGGAGCTGTTTCCGATCATTAAAGAGCAGGCAATTGCCTACGGCATTGGTCTGGCAGACTGCAAAGAGATCGATGAGATCAATATTTTGCAGGCAACCTTCCTGGCGATGGAACGGGCGATCCAGGCCCTCGGTGTAAAACCGGATGTCGCGCTGATCGATGGGAACCGCCAAAAGGATTTTGGTATAACTGCAGAAACAGTAGTGCACGGAGACAGTCTGAGTGCCAGTATTGCTGCTGCATCGATCCTTGCAAAGGTTACAAGGGACAATCTGATGCTGGAACTGGCAAAGGAATACCCGCAGTACGGCTTCGATATCCACAAGGGTTATGGCACAAAGGCCCACTATGCTGCTTTGGTTGAGCACGGTCCTTGCCCCATCCACCGTATGACCTTCTTGAAAAAGCTGTATGGGACGGAATAATCTTGTCGGTGCCTGGGGAGAGGCGCAGGCTGCAGCGTATTTAGAAAAAAAGCGGTATAAGCTGATAACCGCTAATTACCGTTGCCGTTTCGGTGAGATCGATCTGATCGTTGCAAACCGGAAATATCTGGTATTTGTAGAAGTGAAGCTGCGAAGGAATGACCGTTTTGCAAATGCCTATGAGTTTGTGGACGCTCATAAGCAGGAGCGTTTGCGCACTACAGCAGCCCTGTATTTATCGCAAAATCCCACAACACTGCAACCTCGGTTCGATGTGATCGAAATATATGCACCGGAGGGCACAGCAACTGTTAAACCAAAAATCCACCACATGGAGGGTGCATTTGAATGAATTTCTCTGTATTTGATCTGCACTGCGACACAGCTCTTGCTCTTTTGGGTGAAAGTAAGCAGGAATGTGGCAGCTTGGGTCAGAATTCGTTACATATCGACCTGAAAAGGGCAGGGGAGCTTCCTGGGTATGTCCAGTGCTTTGCCTGTTTTACATCCCCTGCATACCCATGTAAGGTCAAGCCGGAGGATCTGTTTGAACGGCAAATGGTAACGGTCCTTCGGGAGATCGAAGCGAACAAGGATAAAATATCCCTTGCCTATGGAGCAAAGGATATTTTGCGAAATCAGGAATCCGGGAAAATGTCTGCGGTTTTGACAATAGAAGGCCCAGCCGGTTTCGGTTACGATCCTGCGCTTTTAGAAGATCTTTATAAGATCGGTTTTCGGATCACTACCCTTGGCTGGAACGAAAAAAATGTGCTGACCGGTTCTCATGAAACCGGCGGTGGCCTCACAGATCAGGGGAAGGAATATGTAAAAGAAGCCCAGCGGCTGGGTATGATCATCGATGTGAGCCATATCAGCGACGAAGGCTTTTGGGATATTATGGACATTACGAACGGTCCTGTGATCGCATCCCATTCCAACAGCCGTTCCGTTTGGCCTGTCAGTCGCAATTTAACGGACGATATGTTCCGGGCCATCGTGCAGACCGGCGGTGTTGCAGGCATCAATTTATACGCTGACTTTTTAGGTAGCGCACCGACGCTGGATACCGTCTGCGACCATATCCTCCACTTTATGGAAGTGGATAAGGACGGGACCCACATTGCCTTGGGCGGTGATCTGGACGGTTGCGACACGCTTCCTTCTGGGTTTTCCGGCATCCAGGATTATCCAATGCTGGCACAAGTATTGCTGGACCGCGGTCTTTCCAGCGCCACTGTACATAATATTTTCTGGAATAACGCTATGGGAGTGATGAAAGCATGTTGTATGTAAGCACAAGAGACAAAACTGATTCATTTACCGCATATAGAGCTTTACACGAGGATAAGACGCCTGACGGCGGCTTCTTTGCACCCTTTCGCCTGCCTCGATTTACTGCAGAAGAAATTGAGTCTCTGAAAGAGCTGTCCTTTTCTGAAACTGTGGCAAAGATCCTGAATCTCTTTTTCTCCCGTCGTCTGAATTCCTGGGATGTGGAGTTCTGTATTGGACGGTATCCTTTTCATATGGAGTCCATTGGACAGCGTGCAGTCGTTGCGGAGCTTTGGCACAACAATCAGGCTGCCTATGATCAAATGGTCGCAAATCTTTACAAGAAACTCTCAGACAAGAATGGTGATATCGTTCCTCAGTGGGTGCGGATCGCCATTGAAATTGCTGTTTTGTTCGGCTTACTTGGTGAATTGCAGCGCAACGGGATCGAAAGCGTTGATGTTGCAGTTACAGACGATGTATTCCATTACCCAATGGCCGCATGGTATGCAAGGAAAATGGGACTGCCTGTTGGCAATATTCTTTGTGGCTGTGCTGAAAATTCCGGTCTATGGGATTTCCTCCGCAGAGGAGAGGCCGCTGCCAATGTCCCGCCGGAAATTGAATTGCTTATTTATGAAAATCTGGGAACAGATGAAGCAGCACGATATATACACGTCCGTGGATGTGGCCGAATTTATCGCCTTAATGAGTTGGTTTGTGCAGAACTAAGTCAGAGGATCTACCCGTCTGTCATTGGCACGGAACGGATCCCGGCGGTTACTGCCAGCATTTATCGCACCTGCGGCTATGTATCTGATCCCCAAACAGCCGCAGCTTATGGTGCGCTTCAGGACTACAGAGCAGCCACTGGCGAGAATCGCCCCACGCTGCTGTTGTCCCGACGCAGTCCTATGATCACTGCGCAGCAGGTTGCAGATGCCATCGGTTGTTCCAAGGAAAAGCTTAGCAGCCTGATCCATTCAACCAAGGAGTGAGGATCCATGGCTTTATACGCAATCGGTGATCTGCATCTTTGTCTGGGTGCAGAAAAACCAATGGATATCTTTGGCGGTGCCTGGGTCGGATATATGGAGAAGCTGAAGGCAGGAGTATCTGTGATCCGTCCGGAAGACACAACTGTATTGCTGGGTGATCTTTCATGGGCTCTGGATATTCAGTCAGCAAAGGCCGACTTTGCCTGGATCGATCAGATTCCCGGCAAAAAGATCATTCTGAAAGGCAACCATGACTATTGGTGGAGTACGGCTTCCAAGTTTTATGATTTCTGCAAAGCACATGAGTTTTCTGATATGTGGATCCTGAATAATAACCATTATGAATATGATGGTTGGGCGATCTGCGGCACAAGAGGTTGGTTTTTCGAAGAGGAGAGAAGCGGAGCTCATGATGAGAAGATCTTCAAGCGTGAACTGATGCGTTTGGAAGCGTCATTACAGTCTGCAGGTGAGCTTCCCAAGCTGGTGTTTCTCCATTATCCTCCTCGTTATAAGGGCTACGAATGTGAAGAGATTTTAGAACTTTTGAAGCGGTATGATGTGCGACGGTGTTTCTACGGACACCTCCATGGCGCAAGTCTGGGGTTGGCGCAGGAAGGTCTGTGGGACGGTATAGAATATTCCCTTGTATCCGCTGACAAGCTTAATTTTCAACCGTTAAAGATATTTTCATAATTTTTAAAGAAAAGTGTGGACATTTGCCATATTTTTTGTTAGAATATTTCGGATGTAATTTTGTATATTGATTGACTGCGTATAGCAATCAGAAATTTGGAGGACATAAATATGAATGTAAAGAGCATCGAAAGAAACGGCAATCAGGCTACGATCATTGTGGAGATCGATAAGGAATTGATGGAATCCGGTGTTCAAAAGGCTTATTTGAAGGCCCGGAAGAGCATTTTGATTCCCGGCTTCCGTAAGGGCAAGGCACCCCGGAAGATGATCGAAGCTATGTACGGCGCTCACGTTTTCTAC
>CAYLNV010000099.1:0-4737 GCA_964385085.1 uncultured Oscillospiraceae bacterium | reverse complement strand
CGGGCCTGGTAGCGGCGACCTGATTCGAACAGGTGACATACCGGGTATGAACCGGGTACTCTACCAGCTGAGTTACGCCGCCATAGATAGCTGAAGATTTCGGTACATCCGAAATCAGCTTTGTTATTATATACAGTGTGTGTCCATTTGTCAAGAAAAATCTTTGGATTTTTCAGGAAATTTCTGGCTGTCAGTTTATTAACAGGGAAACATCCAGGCAAATGGGGTCTGCCTGCAGCTTGGACCAGGAAAATTCTCCCTGCAATTCCCTGGCAGAAATGGCTTTCGGAGCATCGATCAGCCCGCAGGCATGGGCCAGCACACCAAAGATACGTTCCGGGGTGGTATGGTGGCGCAAACAGCCCAGGTCCATATCCTGATCCCGCTTGCTTAAACGGCGGCCGTCCGGGGCGATCAGCAGGGGAACATGACCGTAAGCGGGGTGAGGAAAGCCAAGCAGCTCCTGCAAATACATCTGTCGGGGTGCGGAGCTGAGCAGGTCAGCGCCCCGGACCACCTCTGTAATACCGGAAAGACCGTCGTCAACGGTAACCGCAAGCTGATAGACATACAGTCCGTCGGAACGGCGCAGCACGAAATCTCCGCAATCTGCCATGAGATTTTCTTCGTACCGCCCCTGGAGCAGGTCCTCCACCACCCACTGGCGGTCCGGGACTTTTATCCGCCAGGAGGGGGCCCGGTCAAAGGCGGCCCGCTGTTCCGGGGTCAAGCTTCGGCAAGTGCCGGGATAAAGATATGTGCCGTCGGACAAGTGGGGCGCATTGACGCTGTGAAGCTGGTTGCGGGTGCAGTAGCAAGGGTACAGCAAGCCCATATCCGTGAGGGTTTCGAAATACTCCTGATAAATACCGCTGCGCTGACTTTGGGGTGTGGTTTCTGTGTCCCAGTCAAGACCCAGCCAGAGAAGGTCCTCCCGCAGAACGCGGGCCTTTTCCGCGCTGGTGCGCTGGATGTCCAGATCTTCCATCCGCAGCACCATATGACCGCCCCGGCTGCGCACAGACAGCCATGCGATCAAAAAGGAAAAAACATTTCCCAGGTGCATCCGCCCGGAAGGGGTGGGGGCAAAACGGCCAACAGGGGGTGTAGGGTGGGTCATAACTGCCCTCCTTGCTTTGTTTTTTATATTTTACGAAGAAACCCGGATATTGTCAATTGTTCAATATCAATTACAAAAATCGGGGGTTGTGAAATGCTGTCGGATGGTGTAAAATAATCAAGAGCTAAAAAAAGAAGGAGGGGCAGTATGGCTTTAGATCCCGAAGAAATGAAAAGACAGCGCGCCCAGCGGGCCGCCCAGCGGGCTGAGCAGGCTGCCCAAAGACGCAGGATATTCATCGGTCTTGGTGTGGCAGCGGCGGTGCTGATCGCCTGCGGTATTTTGATATTCAGTCTGGCAGACCGGGGCGAAAAGCCGCAGGAGGAAAGCCAGCCCATACAGACCGTGGAAACCGGTCAGGACACCGTAGAAGCAACACAGGCGCGAGAACCCACCACGACCATCCGTTTTGTGGCGGCAGGCGATCTGAATGTTACCGACGGTGTGGTAGCCGCCGGCGGCAGTGAATATGATTATACCCAGACCTTTATGGATGTTGCCCATTTGCTGGCAGAGGGGGATATTACCGCCCTGAATTTCGAAGGAAATCTGTGCGGTGCGCCCTATGGGGCGGATTCTGCACCGGATTCCCTTGCCAAGGCCCTGGACAAGGCGGGTGTGGACTATTTGCAGCTTGCCAATTCCTTTTCCATCAGCCGGGGCTTGTCCGGTCTGGCAGATACGGTTACGGCGACCCGTGCCGCAGGCATGGAGGCGCTGGGGGCCTATGCCGATCAGGAGGATGCAAAGGCCGGAAAGGGCTACACCATTTGTAACATAAACGGTGTTCGCGTGGCCCTCACCGCCTTCACAAAAGGCATGGACGGTCTGGCATTGCCTGCAGATGGCATTGGCTGCGTCAATGTGCTGTACACGGACTATGACAGCACCTATCAGAATATAGACAAAGAGGGCATTACCAAAGTCCTGGATGGGATCAACCAGGAAAAACCGGATGTGATCATTGCGCTGCTTCACTGGGGCAGTGAGTATAATGATACCATCAGCACCAGCCAAAAGGAAATCGTGGCGCTGCTGCAGGAAAAGGGTGTGGATGCCATTGTGGGCACGCACTCCCACTATGTTCAGAAAATGGAGCATGACCCGGAGGCCGGTACATTTGTTGCCTATTCCCTGGGTGATTTCTTTGGAGATGGCGACCGGTCCGGAACGGAGTATTCTGTGATCCTGAACCTGGAGATCACAAAGAATAATGAAACAGGAGAAACCAAGGTTACAGGCTACGACTATACACCGATCTTTACCGTGAAGGAAGAGGGCTTGCCTGTAAGGGTGGTCCGCATCCGTGAGGCGATAAAAGCCTACGAGGACGGGTATCTGGATAAAATTTCCGATGAGACCTATGAGGCGATGAGTTATGCGTTGACCCGGATCGAGGATAGAATAGCTGCAAATTAAAAACTGACAGTGGGAGCTTGTATGAGCAAAAAGAAGAGTCGTAAAAAGTGGATAAGATTCCGTCATAAGGTGATTACAGAGGTGGTCCGCTGGGTGCTGACCCCTTACATAAAGTGGAGATATCACATAAAGGTCGATAAATTCAAAGAGCAGGGGAACAGGGCCTATCTGGTGCTGCTGAATCACCAGACCACCTTTGACCAGTTTTTTGTGGGAATGGCCTTCCGCGGACCGGTATATTATGTGGCCACTGAAGATATTTTCTCCCTGGGCTGGATCTCCGATGTGATCCGCTATATCATTGCGCCCATTCCCATAAGGAAGCAGACGACGGATGTCCAGGCGGTGATGACCTGCCTGCGGGTGGCCCGGGAGGGCGGCACCATCGCCATGGCCCCGGAGGGAAACCGCACGTATGATGGCAGAACCGTGTATATCAATCCGGCCGTTGCAGCACTGGCGAAGAAAATGAAGCTGCCCATTGCCCTGTACCGCATTGAAGGCGGCTACGGTGTGCAGCCCCGGTGGTGCGACGATATTCGAAAGGGTAAGATGCGGGGCGGTGTCCGTCAGGTCATCGAGCCGGAGGAATATCTGGCAATGTCCAATGAGGAGCTGTATCAGAGGATCTGTGAGGGCCTTTATGTGGATGAAGCCGCCGTCAGCGGGGAATACCACCATAAGAAGCTTGCCCAGTATCTGGAGCGGGCGGTCTATGTCTGCCCGGACTGCGGCCTGACCCAGTGGGAAAGCCGGGGCGATCTGATCACCTGCAAAACCTGCCAAAAGCAGGTCCGCTACCTGCCCACCAAGGAGCTGGAGGGTGTAGACTGGACGTTCCCCTTCCGGTTTGTGGCAGACTGGTATGACTATCAGTGTGATTATGTAAACCAATTAGACACAAGAAATTATGTGGAAAAGCCCTTGTACCGGGATCAGGCGGCGGTGTCTGAGGTCGTTGTTTACAAGAAGAAGCGTATTCTGCGGGAGCAGGCTGATATTGCCCTGTACGGCGATCGGATCGTTCTGGACGAGGGGCAGGAGGCAGAGCTGGTCCTTCCCTTTGAGGAGGTCTATGCCGCTGCGGTTCTGGGCCGGAACAAGCTGAACATCTATCATACCGACCGGATCTATCAGTTCAAGGGCGACCCCCGGTTCAATGCGCTGAAATATGTGAATATCTATCACAGAAACAGGAACATAACCAGAAATGAAGAAGGGGAAACATTTTTGGGATTGTAAGGAGCGAGCATGTTCTCAGATATACTACTGACGGTGGATTTTGACCGGACCCTGACGGGTCCGGATTCCACCATTCCGGAGAGAAATATTACTGCCATCCGCTATTTTGTTGAAAATGGCGGTGTGTTCACCATGAACACCGGACGGTCCACCAATACCTTTCGGAATTACTTTGATGTGATCCCGGTCAATGCGCCCTTTCTGCTGTATAACGGCAGTGCGGCATATGAAAAAGGGGAGCTGACCCAGCTCCGCCCCATTGATCTGGATCTGTGGACCACCATACGGAGCGTGCAGAAGCTGTTTCCGGAGCTGAACCTGGAGATCCAGGGTGTCAAGAACCATTATCTGGTGGATGCCAGGCCGGAATTTGAAGCTTTTTATGACGCGGTGGACTGGCTTCACGAACCGGCAACCGAGGAAACGGACATGGGTCCTTTTTTGAAATTCTCCTTGTATGGCAGCACACCGGAAAAAACGGTGGCCCAGTTGTTTTCCGGCACACAGGAAGAGCTGGCGCTGATGGACAGAGCCGAGGAGACCATCCGGACCATGTATGCTGATAAGGTGGAGGTGTTCCGGGCAGCGCCCCGGATCATCGATGTCCATGCCAAGGGTGTCAGCAAGCTTCAGGCGGCAAGAGACCTGCAGGCAAAGCTGGGCCGGAAGATCCTTGTGTGCGTGGGAGATGCTGAGAACGACCTGACCATGCTGGAGGGGGCAGATCATGCCTTCTGCCCGGAGGATGGTGTGGTGGCAGACCGGTTTCCCAACGTGTGCAAATGCGGGGATGGCGCGGTTGCAGATGTGATTTATAAAAAAATCCCGGAAATTCTGGGATTGAGCCTTGACATCAGGGAATAATTATGCTAGAATCTTCTAGCTGAATCAGCCAGGATGCAAGGATTTGCGGGTGTAGTTCAATGGTAGAACACCAGCCTTCCAAGCTGGATACG